>JBFHDT010000204.1:0-4686 GCA_041584575.1 Porticoccaceae bacterium | reverse complement strand
CGCCGCCAATCATATCAAAGCGTATGACATCAGCACCGAGCTGGGCGAGAGTCATCGCGCCCGAAGGCGCCGCAACAAAGGCCGCGCCCTCTACCACACGCATACCAGAGAGGATATTGTTCATACCCTGTATTCCACTGCTCATTCCTTACTCCCTACTGCGGCGCACTGGCGGCACACAATCATTGTCAAACCCGCGTAAATCTCAGCTATGCCCCTTAGCCAACATCAGCAAAGCCATTGTCGATAACAACCAGGTCGCGCTCGACCACGGTGCAGCGAAAAGCCACGCCTTTGTCGAGCTTCCAGATATCGGTGCGAATAGTTTCACCGGGATAAACCGGTGCCGAAAAGCGTGCTTTCATGCTCCGAAATTGTTTTACATCGTAGTCACAGCAGGTCTTGAGCAAGGCATGGCCCGCAACCCCAAAGGTGCATAAGCCGTGAAGGATGGGTCGCTCGAAACCACCTTGCTTAGCCACCGCCGGATCGGCATGCAAAGGATTATAATCCCCGGACAATCGATAAATTAAAGCCGCCTGTCGCAAGGTTGGTAGCTCACAGCGACTATCGGGAGCCGTGTCTGGAATAGTCTGTGAAGCAGGCGGGCGATCGGTACATCCACCAAAACCACCCTGGCCACGCGCCATTGTGTTTTGAATCAGCGTGCAAAGGGGCTCGCCGTCTTCCGTACTGACTGTGCGGGAAGAATAAATAAAGACACCTTTACCTTCACCTTTGTCGATAATTTCATCGACTTTGGTCGTCGCTTTAACGGTACCTGAAGGAGGCAGCGGCTTGTGGAGAATAATTTCCTGATCAGCGTGCAGAACCTTAGTCCAGTCGACGCCGGTATCGGGTTCTTTCAACCAAAAACCCGGATAGGCCAATACGGTCGCCATCGTTGGCAGTGCACTGAGATTTTCTTCGTAGACATAATTCAGTGCTTTTTCATCCATCGGGTCGTAACCGACGCCCGCACCAAGAGCATACAACATGGTGTCGCGCTCGGTGTAGGTGTGGACAATTTCTTCAAATTTTCGATTTTTTAATTCGTCATAAACAATTGCCATTGCTCAACCTCGGTATTAACAAACTGTATTTCAAAAAAAGGAGCGTCAACGCGCCCCTTTTTTATTGCTCATATTTTCACTCAAGTCTCGAAAAATTGTTAACTTAAACGGGATCCCAGGAGAAGATATCCTGCGAACGATCCAGTGGATAAAAGTGACTTTCGAGCTGAGGCATGGCCGTTTCAAAAATGCTATCAATGGTCCAACCATCACCTGCATGGCTAGAGCGCACGGGACGCGATTGGCTCATAAGGAAAATTTCATTCATACGCACAGCAAAAATCTGCCCAGAAATATGTGCTGCCAGATCGGAACACAAAGCAGCAACCACAATGGCAACCTTTTCAGGCGTCATTTGCTTCAGCTTTTCAACGCGGGCAATTTGATCGGGCGTAGTGGCCGGGATCGATGCCGTCAAACGGCTCCAGGCAAAAGGAGCAATACAGTTAGAGCGCACATTGTAACGTTGCATATCCAACGCAATAGACTTGGACAAGCCAACGATACCCGCTTTAGCCGCGGCATAGTTCGCCTGACCAAAGTTGCCGATCAAACCGGAGGTTGAGGTCATGTGAACACAGCTGCCGCTCTCCTGATTGCGAAAGTGGGTCGCTGCTGCACGGCTAACATTAAAGCTACCGTTCAAGTGCACATTCATCACTTGATGCCAATCGTCCTGAGTCATCTTGTGAAAGATGACATCGCGCAGATTACCGGCATTGTTTACAACGGCGCTGATTTCACCAAAGTTGTCCACGGCCTGGGTAACCATATTGTTGGCACCTTCCCAGTCGGCAACGCTATCGGTGTTGGCAACGGCATCGACGCCAAGCGCTTTAATCTCTGCAACCACTTCTTCAGCGACGTCGCGATCAAGATCATTAACGACAACGTTACCGCCAGCTTTAGCAATTTCAAGGGCGATGGTGCGGCCAATACCGCGACCAGACCCGGTGACAACAACAGATTTACCTTTAAGATGTTCAGTAACGCTCATTACTTTTCCCTTCTTTTAATGAATTAAATGCTATGAAAAATCATCAGACTTAATCTGTAAACAGCTTAAGCGTTAGCGATGAGTTCTCGAGAAATGACTTTCAAGGCCAGGGTTTCCTCTGCACCTTCAAAAATTGACAGTACCCGGGCATCGACAAAGTAGCGACTCACCGGCACTTCTTCGGCATAGCCCATACCACCATGAATTTGCAGCGCTTCTCTCGTGACCCATTCCGCGGCACGGCAGGCGAAGAGTTTGACCAAACTCGCCTCCATTTTACCGCCACCAGCATCGACTTCACGAGCCACCGCATAACTAAACTGACGCGAAGCCAACAGAGTTGTCACCATGCGACTCAACTTCACCAGGGTTAGCTGGTAGTCAGCAACGGGTTGCTTGAAGACTTTACGTTCCTTGGCATAGGCAATGGCTTGCTCGCTGGCCGCCTGCATCACCCCCGCCGCGCGAGCTGAGGTTTGAATACGACCCCCGGTTAAGCCGGCCATGGCGTAGTAAAAGCCTTTGCCAATACCCGCTTCTTCGCCAACGAGGTTGGCATCGGCAACGAAATAGTCCTCGAAGAAAAGATCGAACGAGTGCATGCCTCGGTAACCCAAAGTCGGAATCGACTTGCCCGAGAGCTTACCGCCACCATCCTGTACAACATTGAGTTCGTGACCGAAGGTGCGGGGCTTTTCAACCAGAAAGAAACTCAAACCCTTGTAGCCATCGGCCTCAGTCCCGGTACGAGCAAGAGTCAGTAAGACACTCGCCGCACCAGCAAAGGTACACCAGGTTTTGCTGCCATTGAGCAGCCAGCCGCCCTCGGTTTTGGTGGCTTTTAGTTTTGCCGAGGCCAGGTCAGAACCATAGTCAGGCTCAGTGAGTGCAATACCGCAAAGGGTTTCACCACTGGCAATCTGCGGCAACCACTTTTGACGCTGAGCATCGGTGCCGCCCTTCATCAAGGCGCGGGCGAGAATTTCGGGGCGGGTAATTAAACTACCCGCGGCACCCAAAGAACCTCGGGACAACTCTTCGGTGACGAGGATCATATAGAGACTGTCATCCCCGGCGTCAGGCTGTAGCCCATCGAAGCGCTCGGGAATGGAGATACCAAAACAGCCCATCTCGCGCAGGGGCTGTAAAATACTCTCCGGGATGTCGGCATCCTGACGGTGAATATCTTCGGCCAGAGGCATCACCACGTCAGTGGCAAAGCGGCGAAAGGTATCACGTATCAACTCTTTTTCACTATCGAGATTTGAAGGCAGGAAGTCACCCTCGCGATCAATTAATTGACGACCCAGTGCAGCCATCATTTTCGCCGACAAATAGTGTGCGCCGATACCGGTATTTTCAAACGTCTCAAAGCACTCACAAATGCTCACCATGGTCAAACCGTAGTCAGCAGGCCGTGCCAATAAGCGACCGGCAACGGCTTTCAACGCCTCACTGCCAAACTGACAGGCAACCCAACCCGATAGTTCATCGCGCTCCAGAACTTGCTGGGTGTAATTCAGCAGAGCTTCGATAGCCGATAAATCTGCCACACAAAAAGATATTTCATAACTCACCAGCTGTTGCTCGTCGAGCAGGGCCCCAGACAAGCCCTTTTCTGTACTGCTGACTTTTTTAATGTGTGCAAGCGCCTGGTCGACCAGCTTTCGAGCATTCACAACTGCCTTGGCCACATGACCAAGATCGCTGGCATAAGATCCGCTTAAACTAGCATCGACAAGCGGATGGTTTTTAACTGCGTCCATTTTTGTCCTCGTGTTTACTTAACAAATTGTTAAGAGGGGAAGTCACTCTCTAAAAGGAACATTATTCGCTAAATGAAAGAAGCCGGCGTGAGAGCCGGCTTGCGATACAAACAATAAATCAAACGCCGTATTCGCCAATAATGGCAACACTTGAAATATTCTGGTGAGGGAAACCACCAAGATTGTGAGTCAAACCAATGGTGGGATTCGGTAGTTGACGCTCACCCGCCTTGCCCGATAACTGCAGATACATTTCATAGAGCATACGCAGACCCGTCGCGCCAATGGGGTGGCCAAAACACTTCAGGCCGCCATCGATCTGACAGGGGATTTTGCCATCAGCGTCAAAAACGCCATCCAGTACATCCTTCACCGCTCCACCGTTCTCTGACAAATAAAGGTCTTCCATAGTGACCATTTCAGTCACAGAGAAGCAATCGTGAACCTCGGTCATACTGACCTGTTCACGGGGCTTGGTGATACCCGCTTCTTCGTAGGCTCGCTTGGCGGCAACGCGAGTGGTATGCACGTAAGAACCATCCCAGCCTTCGTAACCTCCTTCCTGCCCATTCGACGCACACAGTTGCAACGCTTTAACAGCGATCAATTGTTCTTTGCCCAGGCTCTTGGCAATTTCAGGAGTCGTAACGATGGCACAAGCGGCACCATCACTGACACCACAGCAATCGAACAAGCCAATAGGCTCAGCAATTAGCGGAGCATTAAGCGCTTGCTCCATGGTAATGGCACGCTGTAAGTGAGCCTTGGGGTTCTTCACACCATTGGCATGGCTTTTCACTGAGACATGGGCCATAGCGCGTTTCAGCTCTTCTTTACTGGTGCCGTACTT
>JBFHDT010000203.1:0-4699 GCA_041584575.1 Porticoccaceae bacterium | reverse complement strand
CGCACACGGTCAGTCTGAACTTCATCGACGAAATTGGTATAGCTAATACTATTCGGCGTTGGGCCCTCTTTAAAATTCTGGAAAATTGACAGCAATATCGCTGCAATAATCACCCACAAAATAAGATTTTTCGCCATCTCGCTCAAGATACTACCCCCGCACCGGCTCTTTGCCGGCTTCTAATGCTCATTCATTACATCAATCAATTTATGACAACGGAGTATAACCCGTTTTCTGTAATAAGCCGCAAACCATCAACACTTACCCCGAAAACCTCGCGCCAAGCAATAGACTTCACTGGAGCGCGCTCGCGAGGCATCGGGTTTCTTAATAGAGACACTCGTAAATTCAACACGCAGATCACGCACCAGCGAATCAAAACCCTCACCCTGAAAAACTTTAGCTAGAAAAACGCCATTGCGACCTAGCACTTGTCGCGCAAAATCCACTGCCAACTCCACCAAATACATCGCCCTGGGTTGGTCAACAGCCTTCATACCACTCATATTGGGCGCCATGTCAGAAATTACAAGGTCAACGGGACGATCAGCCAACGCATCAACAATAGCATCAAAGACCGCGTCGTCGGTAAAATCACCCTGAACGAAATCAACACCGGTAATAGAATCCATGTTGAGAATATCTGAGGCGACAACTCGTCCACTATCACCGACTTTAGCAATGGCGATTTGCGACCACCCACCCGGTGCAGCACCGAGATCGACCACAGTCATACCCGGCTTTAAAAGGCCCGCACCCTGGTCAATTTCTAGCAACTTATAACTCGCGCGCGAGCGATAGCCATCTTTACGCGAGCGCTGCACATACTCATCGCTCTCGTGTTCTTTTAGCCATGCTTTACTGGTTTTCGATTTAGCCATAGGGAAGATTACTGAATTCCGTTACAATTCACTGCCGAAGAGAAGACCCATTTTATGACACTTTGTAACGACGACAAAAAACACTTGCGCGGAATCGCCCACAAACTCAAGCCGGTGGTTACTATCGCCGGAAAAGGTTTAACTGATAACGTAATTGCAGAGCTAAATCGCGCTCTCGATGACCATGAATTAATCAAGGTTAAAATTAGCCTTAGTGATCGCGAGTTAAAGAAGACGAGCATCGAACAAGTCTGCAATAAGCTGCACGCCGAACTGGTGCAAACCATTGGCCATGTGATTGTACTTTACCGGAAGACTGATAAACCCAACCCCAAGCTATCGAATCTTTTACGCAAAGGCGACTAGCACACCGAACGCTCAATCTTAGACAGGTAAAATAGTCTAACGCCTTATCATAAAAACCGCGAGAACATTATCTGCAAAAAAATGCCCGCATTTCTCAATGCGGGCATTTTTTATATTTTCAGAAAAAGCACTATATCAGAGCTTTTATCAAAAACATCAGGCTATCAGAACTGATAAGTGATGCGCATGCTGAAATCATCAGACCAGTCGGTTGTCGAAAAGATTGATGCATTATCCTTTGAGTCAAGGAAGTTGGCAAATGCCTCAATGGTCCAATCCCCTGAGGGCTTGTAACGCACCGCAGGCTGAATCATATAACCGCCACCCAAATCATAAAGAATCGACATATCAATACGCCAGGTCAAGTTTGGTAATGGTTGCTGAAAAGCAAATACCAACCCATCCCAGCCTCGATCATCCTCTCCACCGCCTGGGCGATGGTGTTCATCACCACCCAAGCCACTGAGATGACGTCCAAGCAAATCACTTTCAGACTTATGCATCCATTCGAAGATAAAGAAAGTTGCAGGAAACTCATCGCTGAAACGATGATATTTCTCAAGGATAAAGCTAGTCACCCATTCATCTTCAACAAGAAAATCCTGACCTAAATTAGGATTAGTGAATTTCTTATCCGGAGTAAAGCTCGCTTCAAAGCGAACCACTAACTGGTCAAAAAAGCTATCGGGCTCGGCATAATGAATATAATTGACACCAAAACCAAAAACATCTTCTGCAGCATAAGTCGCATCTAGAGAGCCATCAATTGCACCTGCCGCATAGAAGACGTCAAGGATATCGTAAGCGCTTAGACCATTTGGACCACTCCCTGCTGTATCAGCCGTTGTAAAGTATTCACCATTAGCATCGGCCACGAGCCCAAACGGCCCCTCAAAGGTCGCCTTAATGACTGGCCAGTCTTCAGCCAGGCGGTTGATTACAGCAGCACCATCAAGACCACCTATGCCTGAGTGATAAAACCAGGATTCTGGAATGTGCGTACCGTCACCCTGGACACCGTCGGGAAAACCGGTAAAGACAAACGGCTGCTCAGCAAAGGCTGGTCCGAAGGGGCCGTTGGTCTGCCCGCCCCGACCCAGAGCAAAAATAGGATCCGGGTTATGGCGGCTAATGGCAAAAAACTGCACACCTAAGTCACCAAATGTACCCAAAGCACGGAAACCAACATTAATCTGGTCGTCGACCTTCTGATAACCCTCGTGATAATTCTGACTGAAAACTGTCGCAATCAGGTTATAGGGGCTACCTCGAGTTGGTAAGACAGAAGGCTGGAACATCTGCGCAAAGCCTTCAATTTCCCAAGTATCATTGACGCGATAGGTTGCCCGCACAGCCGGCGATGATAGGCGCTCATCAGCGTATTCTTCTGCACCAAAATCGAAAAACAGGTGACGACGTAAGTCAAGGCCATTAGCAACGTCGGCCACACGGAAGAACAACGCTTCACCCCATGCGACTTGCTGTTGACCAATTCGCACCCAGAGTGGGCCTTTCGCATAATCAAAATACAGCGCTGGAATATCAATCATATAGTTCTCTTCACTGTATGAAAGATACGTTGCCTCACCATTACTATGGTTTTTTACACCAAAGTGATTGGTGTCATCGTTATAGTCACCACCATTTTCGCCGATGCCGCGCCACCGAGCCGTGTCAAATACGTCTGGCTGGTAATAACCCCTCAGTTTTACAAACCCCGTCCAGTTGTTACTTATATTGATACTAAAATCAACTTCAGCCTTTGTTGCGAAGACATTCCAGTCGTTATCAACACTTTTATCTTCCTGGGTAATAGGTATACCAGGCAAGCCACCAACTAACGGTCCGTCCAAAAGCACTGTTTCACCATTGAACTTTGATCCGCCACGAAGCGTTGGATTTTCATCACTACTGATTTTATAAGCCATTTCCTGACGAATAAAACCGGAAACAGAAAAATCTAATGCTGATGCAACTGGTGTCAACAGCGGTGTAGCCGCCAATGCCAACACAGATAAGCCAGCAGTTTTCACAGAAAACTTCATACCCAACCTCTTAAAATAAACTTTATAATTACTATACGATGGACGAGCAGGCACAAAAAGGCGTGCCCAAATAACTCGCAACGGCCCCATTGGAGCTATGAATATGGCGTTAGAATTAACTGCCGGTTGGCGTCACGTGGCATAAAGCCACGTTAGCACTTTATTAGATTTTTTAGATACGTAAAACTTATTTGATATTAATGACACGCCCAGAGTGACCGACCATCACGACGCTATCCCTACCACCATCAGTAGTACCTTTAACCGCCTGGTACCATTGAACAGTGACATCGCCTTCAGTAACCACCTCCCAGTTAAGACCGTCATCTCGGCTGCGCAGCAGGGTTCTAATACCTGTCACCAGCACCTGATCCTCTGAGGACCAGACATCAAGTAGGTTCTCTTGAGTAGGCACCGGCATAACAGTCCAGGTTAAGCCACCATCGAGAGTCTTGACGACCTTACCATTCTGGCCAACGGCAAAACCATTGGTTTCATTACGAAAATCAATCGCAAAAAGTGATGTATCACCCTTGTTGACCGTATCCCAAGTTTCACCTTGATCTACTGAACGCAATACCAGATCAAATTCAGCGACCAGAGTAATGATACCGTCAGCCGAAACATTGACATCATAGACATGAGGCTCGAGGAAATCATTGAGAATGGCTTCCCAATCAAAGCTCAATGACCCCCAGGTAAGCCCGCCATCGGTCGACTTAAGCACAGTACCGAAACCGCCCACGGCAACAGCCAAGCCAGACTCATTGGCACTCACCGACAGTAAACGCTGGTCGGTGCCAGAGTCTATAGAGGACCATTCACCATCACCTGCCTTGCGCATAATCAGCCCAGCTTGGCCGACGGCGAGAGAGGTCGATTCTCCACAACTTACACCCAGCAACGCATTGCTTACACCCGCCGAACCATTTTGCCAGGTCAAACCAGCATCATCAGTGCTAAGCACAGTGCCAGCAAGACCTACAGCCAAGCCGGACTGACCATCGAAACAGACATCGTAAAGGGCATCGTGAACAATGCCCTGATGCACAACATCCAAGATGCCATTGCCATCTTCCCCACTAGCCTGGGCACCCGTCGCTAAACAACCGGTGCACAGTGCAGCGCTTAGTATTGTTTGTCGTAATAAATTGAAATTAAACACATGCACTCCAGTCTTGATTAGGTTGATCAGCTTCCGAGACGACGAATAGCCTGAATAGTCAGGTACTTGTCGTAGGCATCTTCCGTATCATAAGCGTCTTGTACGCCACCCTTAATGCTTTGCGCATGGTTAAAGCGTGTAAAACGGTTGGTTTGTATATCGTGCGCGTGGACGTAAGACCACGACCAGGCAGGTTTGCCATTCTTCTCTAGATTCGCCAGGTCGCCCTTCGCCATCTGGCT
>JBFHDT010000202.1:0-4727 GCA_041584575.1 Porticoccaceae bacterium | reverse complement strand
TCTGGCTTTGTTTTATAGGGACGTTTGACATGCCCCGCACCGCAAAATACGTTTTTATTTTTGGTATCGGAGTTGGGAGATTTCGGTATGGGTGATGATGTTTTTGATGGACTTGAAGAGTCTTATACTGAACCACTTGGTGTTTTTGATACATCTGGTGAGGACAAGCAGACGAACAACTTTTCTGGCGTTCAACGTCGCCGTTTAGAAGAAAGGCTAGAACAACGCCGTCTCGAGCGGCAAATTGCCGATTACGAGTTTGATTGAATATCTTGTAATCATGCAGGCTTACTTGCACTAGCCTGCATACATAACGCTTTTGGGGCATAATGCGGCCTTCTTTTATAGGGGGCCGAGTACTTGTCGTCGCAATCACTGTTGGAGTTTCAAGCACTGACTTTTGAACGGGACGACTGGCCCCTGTTCAACGGTCTGTCTGGCACCATCAATGCGGGTGAAATTCTTCAAATCACTGGCCCCAATGGCTGCGGTAAAACGACGCTTTTACATATCTTGGCAACGATTCAGCCTTTTAATAAAGGCTCTTTATGTTGGCTGGGTAGTGATATTTCTCTTTGTCGCCAGCAGTATTTGTCTGCCATAGCTTTTATCGGTCACAAGCCCGGTCTTAAATTGTCCCTTACGCCCCGTGAAAACCTCCAGTGGCTGGCTCAGTTGCAGCCATTGACCCGCTGCACTAGCGCCGAAGCTCTCGTTCGCATCGGGCTGGCAGGTTTCGAAGATGTGCCCTGTCATACGCTCTCGGCCGGTCAATTACGCCGTGCAGCCCTGGCGACATTGTGTATGACACAAGCCAGCCTTTGGTTGCTTGATGAGCCATTGACAGCGCTGGATGTTCAGGGCATTGCCGATTTAGAAGCTCTATTACTCGCTCATGTTGAGCAAGGTGGGGCTGTCGTGTTAAGTAGCCACCAGACTCTGATAAACCCGCTTGTGCGGACCTTAGCACTCGATGCTATGGCAGAGGCTGAGCTGTAAATGACGACCCTGAGTGGAGCCTTCTTCGGTGTTATTCGACGCGATTTATCCATCGCTATGCGTCACCGTGGTGACTTACTTAACCCCCTGTTTTTTTTCCTTATCGTCGTCACCTTGGTGCCCCTGAGTATTAGCCCCGAGCCAGCCCGGCTGGCAGCAATGGCACCGGGCATGATTTGGATTAGTGCATTGTTGGCAACCTTGCTCGCCCTCGATAATTTATTTCAGGATGATTTTACCGATGGCTCGCTAGTACAGTTGATGCTCAGCCCTCAACCCTTGTGGTTGTTGGTGCTGGCAAAGATAATTGCCCACTGGCTGGTGACGGGTTTGCCTGTGGTTTTGTTCTCGCCCTTACTTGGCTTAATGTTGTCTCTGCCAGAAGAGGGCTTTGCGCCACTATTACTGGGGCTAGTGTTGGGCACGGCGGTGTTTAGCTTACTGGGCGCTGTTGGTGCAGCGCTGACTGTGGCCTTGCACAAGGGCAGTGTCTTGCTGTCATTACTGGTGATGCCGCTCTATGTGCCCGTGTTGATTTTCGGCACCAGCGCCGTTCAACGGGCGGTCGATGGTATGAGCTACGGTGGCGTGATGGCTATGCTGGCGGCCGCTTCGGCCTTTAGCTTATTGGTGGCGCCCTTTGCGGCAGCCGGAGCGCTCAAAGTCGGTATTAACGGCTGATCGCCTGTTTCGTCGAATCGCTTTAATTAGGATGGTAAATATGTGGCAGTGGTTTCACAAATTGGGTTCGCCGCGTTGGTTCTATCAAATCAGCGGTAAATTTTTGCCCTGGTTGGCTCTTGCCTCGATGGTGCTAATTGTTACGGGTGTGGTTTGGGGCCTGGCCTTTGCCCCTGAGGATGCACGCCAGGGCAACAGCTTTCGCATTATATATATTCATGTGCCGGCTTCTTTTTTGGCCCTGGCAGGTTATTACGTGATGGCGGCGGCGGGCGCTGTCGGCATGATCTGGAAAATGAAATTAGCCGATATGGTGATGGTCGCCGCCGCGCCACTGGGCGCCGCGTTAACGTTTATTGCGCTTTTTACGGGGGCCGTCTGGGGTAAGCCAACCTGGGGCACTTACTGGATCTGGGATGCTAGAATCACCTCCATGCTGGTGCTGTTATTTCTTTATATCGGCATTATTGCGCTGTCGCGCTCTTTCAGTACTCGCGAAACCTCCACACGGGCCTGCGCCATTTTAGCGTTGGTGGGTACGGTGAATATCCCCATAATTTATAAGTCAGTGGACTGGTGGTACACCTTGCACCAGCCGGCGACGATCAAATTGACTGGTGCGCCATCGATGCACCCTGATATGTTTAAACCGCTACTGGTGATGATTCTCGGTTTTTACTGTTTTTATGCACTCGTTTTGCTGCTCAATACACGCACAGAAATTCTCCTGCGTGAAGGCCGCGCAACCTGGGTTAAAGAGCTTGCTCAACCGAAGTAGTTTTACCCGTAGTCATTTTTCCCGAAACAACGAGAAGACCGACAATGTTTCAATTTGAAAACTTTGATGCCTTTCTATCGATGGGCGGCCACGGCCCCTATGTGTGGGCTGCTTATGGCCTTAGTCTGGCAATTATGGCGTGGCTGGCACTGGCACCTTTACGTCGCCAATGGGTATTTCTTGCGGCACTACGCCAGCGTATACAAGCACAAGGCGAACGTACGCAAGGACAAGGCCAGAGGGGTAAAGGTCAATGAAACCAGAGCGCAAGCAACGTCTATTGGTGGTGGTCTTTATTGTGGTAGTGACGGGGCTTGTCGTCGGTCTATTGAGTTATGCCCTGCGTGAAAACATCAATTTATTTTATACCCCGTCGCAGGTGGCCGCAGGCGAGGCGCCCACTCATCAACAGATTCGTGTTGGCGGCATGGTGGTGACTGATAGCTTTCAGAGGGCGAGTGACTCACTCGATAGCACCTTCCTTGTTAGCGATGGTTCAGCAACATTGTTAATTCGATATTCCGGCATTTTGCCGGACCTTTTTGCCGAGGATGAGGCTGCCGTGGCGACCGGGTCATTGGGTGATGACGGCGTGTTTGTCGCCCAGCAAGTGCTGGCCAAACACGATGAAGAATACACCCCGCCAGAAGTCGCCGATGCCATGCAGCAAGCCATTGATAAAAAAGCAGCGACTGAGGCGGCTCAGCAAGTGGAAAGTAAAGCACTGAACACACCTGAGGCCACCTACTAATGATTGCGGAACTGGGTCACTTTGCCCTCATATTGGCACTCGGCTTGGCCTTCTCTCAGGCCCTGATTCCACTCGCGGGAACAATCGCTAATAAGCCCTTGTGGATAGGCACGGCTCGGCCTTTGAGTTGCGGACAGTTTGTCTTTGTCGCGATTAGTTTCGTCTGCCTGGTTACAGTGTTTTTGCAAGATGATTTTTCAGTCGCCTATGTTGCCAACAACTCAAACTCGCTGTTGCCCTCTTATTATAAAGTCAGTGCTGTCTGGGGAGCGCATGAGGGTTCGCTGTTACTATGGGCCCTGATACTCGCGGGCTGGACACTGGCCGTCGCTCTGTTTAGTCGCGCCTTGCCAGGGGACATGGTGGCCCGAGTGCTGTCAGTGATGGGCATGATTGCCGTCGGCTTTTATTTGTTCATGTTGCTCACCTCCAATCCCTTCGAGCGTCTTTTGCCGTTTCCGCCTATGGACGGTAAAGATCTCAATCCGCTACTGCAGGATGTTGGCTTGATTATTCATCCGCCCATGCTGTACATGGGTTATGTCGGTTTTTCGGTAGCTTTCGCCTTTGCGGTTGCGGCCTTGTTGGCTGGGCGTATGGACTCGGCATGGGCACGCTGGACTCGCCCCTGGACCAATGCGGCCTGGTCCTTTTTGACCGTGGGCATTTTCCTGGGCAGTTGGTGGGCCTATTATGAATTGGGTTGGGGTGGCTGGTGGTTTTGGGATCCGGTTGAAAACGCCTCGCTGATGCCTTGGCTTGCCGGCACCGCATTAATGCACAGCCTTGCGGTATCGGAAAAACGCGGCCTGTTTCGTAGCTGGACTCTATTGCTGGCAATACTTGCCTTTTCCCTGAGTTTACTGGGTACGTTTTTGGTGCGCTCAGGGGTTTTGACCTCCGTACATGCTTTTGCGACAGACCCTACCCGTGGTGTGTTTATTCTGGCCTTTCTCGGCGTGGTGATTGGTGGCTCGTTATTGCTTTTTGCACTGCGTAGTTCAAGTCTTGGTGCGACGGCTAGCTTTAATTGGCTGTCTCGTGAGGCAGGCTTGTTGTTAAATAACGTGTTGTTAGTGGTCATGTTGGCAATGATATTGCTGGGCACGCTCTATCCGCTTGTGGCGGATGTCCTCGGTTGGGGAAAGATTTCAGTCGGTCCCCCGTATTTCAATTTTTTCTTCGTACCCCTCGGATTACTACTTGTACTGGCAATGGGGGTCGGCGCCAGTTTGCAATGGAAGCGCCAAGCCAACGGTAGTTTACAGCGGCTGTTAAAAGCCCCATTACTGGCTAGCCCTGTGCTAGCTGTGCTTTGGCTCATGCTAGCGGGGTGGAGTTTGAAGATAGCCTCGCTACTCGGCTTAACAGCAGCCTTGTGGTTGATTCTTTTCACGCTGCAGGATATCTGGAAAAAATCCGATCATTCTCAGGGTCGTAGCACCGGCCTGGGTCGCTTGAAACCGAGTTACTGGGGCATGGTGATCGCTCACCTCGGTATTGCAGTGCTCGCCATCG
>JBFHDT010000201.1:0-4749 GCA_041584575.1 Porticoccaceae bacterium | reverse complement strand
TTCATTGAAGGGTCAACCAGGTTGATGGGCATTTGAAAAGTGGGTGTTTTACCCGTGAAGTTAGTGGTTTCAACGACTAGCGTGTCACCGTCCCAGTGACCTCGTGAATCACCTGTCCATTTGGTCATTTCTGCGGGTAAGTGGGGGCTACCGTCGATGGGCACAATGCGCGCATCGTGAATCATTTCAGTGAAGATCACTACATGTTTGGGGGTTTGAATAATGCGCAAGTTGTTGTTGTAAGCGCTAGGTGTCAGCGGTGGGCCGGCGTTAAAGCTTAGAAGGCAGCGTTCAGACACGCCGAGGCTCTCGGGACCCTCTGGGCGAAAATCCTTCACACCAATGGAGAGAATGTCGCGAACGGGGTAATTGCGTAAATGATTTCGTTTCATTTGCGCCTTGGCTTCTTCGGTGAGCGCGGGTAAGCGGCCGTTTTCTGGTTTGATAATTAAGGAGGTTCTTCTGTCCTCATTCATCGAGCTGCCGTAGTCAAACCAGAAATTGTTGTAGGCGCCTTCAATATCGGTATCTGTATCAGTGACGGCATCTTCGTCCCGTGCCTTATCCACATCTAGAGTGTCTATAGCCTTTGACTTGAAAGCCGCTTGTTCTTCCTCGGTAAACACTGCTTTGTTGCCCAGCTCAACGGGGCGCTCAAGAGGTGTCAGTGTGCGGAAATCCCACACGCCCTGAAGGTCGGGTTGACCCATAGAATTACGGGGGGCGGTATAGCCGGCGCCTTTAGCAGCGGCAGTTGTGTTTTCAGAGTAAGCGGCTGTAGAAAAAATAAAGACAGCTATAAGGCTTACTTTGGGAAGGTGCTTTAGGGTTTGCAACATACTGCGCTCCAATCAACTGATTTTTTTGTTCGGCGTAAATTACCATAATCTAAGTACTTGAGGCCATGTTTAGATGAAGATCTGAGAATATTCATTGTACTTCTGCTTACGGGTTTTTTTATTTTTCTATATGTCTACGGTGTTGTAGCTCATTAGCGATGCGGTGTTTTACCGTTGTATTATCGGCTGACTGAAAGGCCTGTAAATGCTTGCGAGTAATAACATCCAGCGTGGCATCAAATCCTTGTTCTGCGACTAGCTAATAGTTCTACGACTAATAATAGTCGTCGGTTGATAAGATGCATATTGACTATGGTTCTGTAAGTCCACTGAGCCTCTGTTAATTCTTCAGGTTGACCTTCCTTTATAAAGAATGTATTGACTGTGGCTTTGAATAGCGGTATGTTGCGCCGCTCGGGATGTGCCACTCTATTTTAATGGCAGTATCCCTCCAGGCAGGGGAGCGTAATCAGCGCTCGCTGGTCATCTACAGAGAAGATCGTGTTTATCCACGCGATCTTGCGGCAGTCCAAACCACGCTTTGCGAAGACTGCGGTTGTTATTGCAAACCTACTGTAATGTCACAGCGATAATGCATCGTACTCCTGAATAATTATTGTTTTTTGTTTGAGGGTTTGCGTTGTGGAGCTACTTTCCGGTGGTGAAATTCTAATTCGGGCATTAACTGATGCCAAAGTTAAGCATCTGTGGGGTTATCCCGGTGGTGCGGCTTTGCATATTTACGATGCTATTTTCCGTCAAGATAATCTCAATCATATTCTTATGCGTCACGAGCAAGCTGCCGTGCATGCAGCAGATGCCTACGCTCGTGCCACGGGTGAAGTGGGTGCTGCGCTGGTGACGTCTGGCCCTGGTGCGACTAATGCCATTACAGGTATTGCCACGGCGTATATGGACTCCATTCCTATGGTGGTGATTTCAGCTCAGGTACCCCAGGAAAAAATCGGCGAGGATGCCTTCCAGGAAATCGATATGATTGGTGTTAGCCGCCCGACGGTTAAGCACAGTTACATGGTGAAGCGCCCAGAAGATATTGCTGAAACTATCGCTAAAGCGTTCTATATTGCCAGCACGGGGCGCCCCGGCCCGGTGGTTGTCGACGTGCCTAAAGATGTCACCGATCCGAACAATAAGGTGGCGTATAAATTTCCCGAAAAGGTCAAGTTGCGTTCTTATCAGCCGACGACGCGCGGCCATTCCGGACAGATCAAGCGTGCCGTTAATTTATTAATGTCGGCTAAGCGCCCAGTTATTTATAGTGGCGGCGGCGTGGTGCTGGGCAATGCCTCTGAGGAGTTGAGAGCGCTGGCGCGCCGATTGAATTACCCTGTAACCAATACGCTGATGGGCCTGGGTGCCTTTCCCGGTACAGACCGGCAGTTTGTCGGTATGCTGGGCATGCACGGTACATTTGAGGCGAATACGGCAATGCACCATGCCGATGTGATTTTGGCAGTGGGTGCGCGTTTTGATGATCGCGTCACCAACGCGACCGATCGCTTTTGCCCCTCGGCAAAAATTATTCATATCGATGTTGATCCCTCCTCCATCGCCAAAACCGTACGCGCCGACATTCCCATTGTTGGCCCTTGCGGCGTGGTGCTCAGCGATATGCTCGATCAAATTCAGCAGTCCGACTTGCAAACCGACGAGCCGGCAATTGGTGAGTGGTGGCAGCAAATTGATGAGTGGCGCAACCGTCACGGCCTTTATACAGAGTCGCGTTACAAGCCCAGTAAGGGTGAGAACATCATGCCACAGGATGTCATTAAGACCTTGTATAAGGTGACAAAGGGAGAGGCATTTGTTGCGTCGGATGTAGGGCAGCATCAAATGTTTGCCGCGCAGTACTATTTGTTTGATAAACCCCGGCAATGGATCAACTCTGGCGGACTGGGCACTATGGGCTTTGGCTTGCCAGCAGCAATGGGCGCACAAATGGCCTTTCCCGATGCCAATGTCGCGTGTGTGACGGGTGAGGGCAGTATCCAGATGTGTATTCAGGAGCTGGCAGCCTGTACACAGCACCAACTGCCGGTGAAAATCATTATCCTCAACAACCAGGCTTTGGGCATGGTTAAGCAGTGGCAGGATATGCAGTACGGCAGCCGTTATTCTCATGTGCTTTATGAAGACTCACTGCCTGATTTCGTCAAGCTGGCTGAAGCCTATGGTCATGTCGGTATGAAGGTTACGCACTACGATCAACTCGAAAGTAGTATGGCTGAGTGTTTTGCGATGAAAGATCGCGTGGTGATTATGGACATTAGTGTCGACCAGCATGAGCATGTTTACCCCATGCACGTAGCGCCAGGTTCTATGCGCGATATGTGGTTAAGTAAAACGGAGCGTACATAATGAAGCGTTTAATTTCCGTTTTACTTGAAAATGAACCGGGCTCCCTGTCGCGAGTTGTGGGCTTGTTTTCACAACGAGGCTATAATATTGACAGCTTGAGCGTGGCGCCAACCGAGGACATGACGCTCTCGCGTTTGACGCTGACCACCGTTGGCGATGACCACACCATTGAGCAAATCACGAAGCAGTTAAACAAGCTGATTGACGTCGTTAAAGTTATCGACTTGAGTGAAGGTGTTCACATTGAGCGTGAATTAATGCTGCTTAAAGTGAAGGCCAGTGGTGCTGCTCGTGCTGAAATTAAGCGCTGCGTCGATATTTTTCGCGGACAAATTGTCGATGTTGGCCCGACGACTTATGTGGTTCAAATTATGGGTGAAAGCACTAAACTCGATGCTTTTATTGAAGCTTTGGGTGACGCTCCTATTCTTGAAGTGGTGCGCACCGGGGTCTGTGGCTTGATGCGTGGTGAGAAGTCTTTAAAGCTATAAGTTCATAGTGCTCAGGGTTCCCGCTACAGGTCTTGAGCGCTGACTAAATTTGTACTCGCAACAGCGATGTACATGTAAACCGTACAAACAATGAGGTGAAAAAATGCAGGTCTATTACGACAAAGATTGTGATCTTTCTATTATTCGCGGCAAAAAAGTATCCATTATCGGTTATGGCTCACAGGGCCATGCTCACGCTTTGAACTTGCGCGACTCAGGTGTTGAAAATGTCGTTGTCGGCCTGCGTAAGGGCTCATCTTCATGGGCTAAAGCTGAAGGCGAAGGCCTGAAAGTGGCTGAAATTGCTGATGCCGTTAGCGGTGCCGACGTGGTGATGATTCTTACGCCAGATGAGCATCAAAAAGCTGTTTACTACACTGAAATCGAGCCGAATCTGAAAGAAGGTGCTGCACTGGCCTTTGCCCACGGTTTGAATATTCATTTTGAATTGATTGAGCCCCGCGCTGACCTCGACGTTATCATGATTGCCCCTAAAGGCCCTGGACACACTGTGCGTGGCACTTATGTTGAAGGCGGCGGTGTGCCTACTTTGATCGCCGTTTTCCAAAATGGCTCCGGTCAGGCTAAAGAGGTTGCACTGTCTTACGCCTCTGCCAACGGTGGTGGTCGCTCAGGTATTATCGAAACTAACTTTCGCGAAGAAACTGAAACCGATTTGTTCGGTGAGCAAGCGGTATTGTGTGGCGGCGCAACAGCACTGGTACAGGCTGGTTTTGAAACCCTGGTTGAAGCCGGTTACGCGCCTGAAATGGCCTACTTTGAGTGCTTGCACGAACTCAAGCTGATTGTTGATTTGATGTACCAGGGCGGTATCGCGGATATGCGTTATTCAATCTCCAATACCGCAGAATACGGTGACTACAGCAGTGGCGCTCGAGTGATTACCGACGAGACCAAGGCTGAGATGAAACGTATCCTGACGGATATCCAAAATGGTAACTTCGTCAATGACTTCATGCTCGACAACCAGGCTGGCAACCCTAAGTTGAAAGCCCGTCGTCGTGCATCGACAGAGCACC
>JBFHDT010000200.1:0-4752 GCA_041584575.1 Porticoccaceae bacterium | reverse complement strand
CGAGATGGCGAAAAATCTTATTTTGTGGGTGATTATTGCAGCGATATTGCTGTCAATTTTCCAGAATTTTAAAGAGGGCCCAACGCCGAATAGTATTAGCTATACCAATTTCGTCGATGAAGTTCAGACTGACCGTGTGCGCAGTGTGGTTATCGAAGGGCAAATCATCGAGGGTGAGTATCACGACGGCACGCGTTTCCGTACCGTGCGTCCCGATGTGTATGACGGGGGTATGATGAACGACCTCCTTAATCACAACGTTAATGTTGAGGGTCGCGAGCCGCAAAAGCCCAGTGTCTGGATGCAGCTATTAATGGCCGCTTTCCCAATTTTGTTGATTGTGCTTATCTTCATGTTCTTTATGCGGCAGATGCAGGGCGGTGCTGGCGGCGGTGGTCGCGGTGGGCCCATGTCCTTTGGCAAGAGCAAAGCCAAGCTGCTGAGTGAAGATCAGATAAAAACCACGTTTGCCGATGTCGCGGGTGTTGATGAAGCCAAAGAAGAGGTTGGTGAGTTGGTCGAATTCCTCCGCGACCCTTCAAAGTTCCAAAGTCTGGGTGGGCGCATCCCCCGTGGTGTGTTGATGTCGGGCCCTCCCGGTACAGGTAAAACACTGCTTGCCAAGGCGATTGCCGGTGAAGCCAAGGTGCCTTTCTTTTCTATCTCAGGCTCCGATTTTGTCGAAATGTTTGTCGGTGTTGGTGCTTCTCGTGTGCGTGATATGTTCGAGCAAGCCAAGAAACAGGCGCCGTGCATTATTTTTATCGATGAGATTGATGCCGTTGGCCGCACGCGCGGTGGTGGTGTCGGTGGTGGCAATGATGAGCGTGAGCAAACACTCAATCAGTTACTGGTTGAGATGGACGGGTTCGAGGCAAATGATGGTGTGATTGTTATCGCCGCCTCCAACCGCCCCGATGTGCTCGATAAGGCGTTACTGCGCCCCGGTCGCTTTGATCGGCAGGTTTATGTCGGTTTACCCGATATTCGCGGTCGTGAGCAAATACTCAAAGTCCATGTGCGCAAAGTGCCTCTCGATGACAAGATCGACCTGGGTATTCTTGCGCGGGGCACACCAGGGTTTTCCGGTGCTGATTTGGCCAACTTGATTAACGAGGCCGCTCTCTTCGCTGCACGGGCCAATCGCCGCTTGCTGACTATGGAAGAATTCGAGCACGCCCGAGACAAAATCTTGATGGGCGCAGAGCGCCGTTCCATGGTGATGTCGGAAGAAGAGAAGGCGAATACGGCCTATCACGAGGCGGGCCACGCCATCGTCGGGCGACTGGTGCCCGAGCATGATCCGGTGCATAAAGTCAGTATTATTCCTCGTGGTCGAGCTTTAGGTGTCACACAGTTTTTGCCCCAGGAAGACCAGTACAGCTACAGCAAGCGCAAGCTGGAAGGGCAGTTGTGTAGTCTCTACGGTGGGCGCATAGCTGAAGAATTGATCCACGGTCTAGATGGCGTTACGACGGGTGCCTCAAATGACATCGAGCGGGCTAGCCAGTTGGCGCGCAGTATGGTGACGCGCTGGGGCTTGACTGAAAAATTGGGTCCCATTCTCTATGGTGATGAGGAATCGGCGATACCGGGGCAGGGTGGTAAGAATTTTTCTGGCTCGATCTCCCAACAAATAGACGAGGAAGTGCGAAATATTGTCGATTCTACTTATGGTCGTGCGGAGACTTTGCTGAAAGATAATATCGATATCCTTCATGCCATGAAGGCGGCATTGATGGAGTACGAAACGCTCGACTCTGAGCAGGTTGATGACTTGATGGCGCGTCGTAAGGTTCGTCCGCCTCGTGACTGGCATGACTTCGATCATCCTGCAGGTGGTGCTGAGGCGAATACTGAAGCTGAATCTGCTGATAAGTCAGGCACCAATATTGGCGGTCCTGTCGAGGAAAGCTAATAAATTTTTATCTACTGGCGAGCCACCGGATAGATGCTGTCCGGTGGCTTTTTTAATGCGGTGGTTTATTTGATTTTATGACGCCTTTTATGGGAAGCATCGCACAGCAAGGCCAGCCTATGGTGATGGCTATTCTCAATCTGACGCCGGATTCTTTCTCAGATGGCGGTGCTTTATACCGGGGGAATAAGATTGATCTCAATACGGTTTTGCATCGAGCCCAGGGATTGATTGATGATGGTGCCGACCTGTTAGATATTGGTGGAGAATCAACCCGCCCAGGTGCTGATAAGGTGGTCTTGAGCGCCGAGTTAGACAGGGTGCTACCGGTTCTTGAGGCCCTTCGTAGTCGTTTTGATATTCCCCTGTCTGTCGATACAAGTAGCCCAGAGCTGATGAGCGAAGCCGTCAGTAGAGGGGCTTCAATGCTCAACGATGTGCGTGCCTTGAGTCGTGCAGGGGCATTAGAAGCAGTAGCTGCGAGTGGTCTCCCGGTGTGCTTGATGCATAGCCTTGGTGAGCCACAGGTAATGCAGGATGATCCGCGGTATGGGGATGTTGTTGCGGAGGTTATTGGTTTTTTGCGACAGCGTATCGTCGCTTGTGAAAAAGCGGGCATTAGTCGTTCTCGCTTACTGCTTGACCCCGGGTTTGGTTTCGGCAAAACCCTCGAGCAAAATATCACTTTATTTAGAGCGCTGCCCACGCTTGTTGCAGAAGGCCTGCCGGTGATGGTTGGTGTCTCTCGCAAGTCAATGATTGGTGAAATACTTGACAAGCCTGTTGATCAGCGTGTTTTTGGTAGTGCGGCGTTAGCCATTTTGGCTGCTCAGGCGGGGGCCGCAATTTTGCGGGTTCACGATGTGGCTGCGACAGTGGATAGTTTGAAAATATTGGAGGCGATACAGCAATAGGGGCGGTACGTGTCTGACTCGGGCTTATCCCAGGCTGTAAATGGAGAGGGAAGTGTTATGAAAAAACAGTTTTTTGGTACCGATGGTATTCGCGGTTGTGTGGGTGAGCATCCGATTACGGTCGATTTTGTTATTAAAATGGGTTGGGCGGCGGGCAAAGTGTTTGCCAAGTCGAACAAAGGTCGCAATCTGATTCTCGTCGGCAAAGATACTCGTGTCTCCGGTTATATGTTTGAGTCTGCGTTGGAGGCGGGCATCATCGCCGCCGGTGTCGATGTTGGTTTGCTAGGCCCTATGCCAACCCCGGCCATTGCTTATTTAAGTCGTACATTCCGTGCCCAGGCGGGCATTGTGATCAGCGCGTCTCACAATGCTTACCAGGATAATGGCATCAAATTTTTTGGTAGCGATGGTTATAAATTGCCTGATGAAATAGAACTTGAAATAGAAAGCTATTTGCAACAAGACATCGTCACTTGCGGGTCTAATGAATTGGGTCGTGCCTCGCGTATCCGGGATGCAGCGGGCCGTTATATTGAGTTTTGTAAAGGCACCTTGCCTACCGGCTTCAGCTTTTCTGGGCTGAAGGTGGTTGTTGATTGCGCTAACGGTGCAACTTACCACGTGGCACCCGATGTCTTTCGCGAGCTTGGCGCAGAAGTTATAGAGGTGGGTACCGAGCCCGATGGTTTAAATATTAATCATGACTGTGGCTCCACAAGTCCGGACTTGCTGCGATTTAAAGTATTAGATTTAGAGGCGGATATTGGCATTGCGCTTGATGGTGATGGCGACAGAGTGCTATTTGTCGATGCTAATGGGGGTATTGTTGATGGCGATGAGTTGATTTATGTTATTGCGATGTTTCGACAGGCAAATGGTCTTCCGTGTTCCGGCGTGGCGGGGACCTTAATGAGTAATTTTGGTCTTGAAAAAGCGCTGGCTGACTTGGCTATCCCCTTTGCTCGCGCTAAGGTTGGTGATCGCTATGTCATCGAAACAATGAAAAAGAACCAGTGGGAGCTGGGCGGCGAAAACTCAGGGCATATTGTCTGTGGTGACATTACATCGACAGGTGATGGCGTTGTTGCTGCTTTGCAGGTGGTTCGTGCAATGGTTGAGGGTGGCAAATCCCTAGATGAGCTGTGCAGTGGCTACCATAAGTTGCCGCAGACAATGATCAATGTGGCGGTTAAAGGCTCAGTTGACTTGGATGCCAACACTGCTGTCCAGCAAGTCATAGCCGGTGCTGAGAAGAGGCTGGCGGGCAATGGGCGAGTGCTATTACGCCCGTCGGGAACCGAGCCAGTGATAAGGGTAATGGTCGAGGGAGATGATGCCGTCATGGTGGGTGAGTTGGTTCAGCAAATCGCCGATACGGTTAGCGAGCAAGTCGCTTGAGTGCCTAAAAGCACAATGCTTCAAGATATCTTGTATAAGTGCCGTAACTTGGTTAACATGGCCGCCGTTTTCAGGGGTACACACTGGATGAGCGAGGTGTGCGGAGAGTGATGCGTAGGCCTTTGGTAGTCGGTAACTGGAAAATGAATGGCTCGCGGCCTAGCTCAATTGAGCTGGCTGGGAATATTGCAAAAAAATTCAGTGACGGAGAAGGGCGCGTTGAATGCGCGGTCTGCCCACCTGATGTTTTTCTTGCCGATGTTGCCGCGACACTTGCTGGTGATGGTGTTGGTCTCGGGGCACAGAATGTTAGCCAGTATGAGAAAGGTGCCTATACAGGTGATGTGTCGGCCGAGATGCTGGCGGAGTTTGGCTGTACTTATGTGCTGGTTGGGCACTCTGAGCGCCGCGCCTATTACGGTGAAAGTTCAAGTCAGGTGTCTGCAAAGTTTGTTGCTGCGCAGGGAAAAGGGCTTGTGCCGATATTGTGTGTTGGCGAGACACTGGCTGAACGGCAGT
>JBFHDT010000199.1:0-4791 GCA_041584575.1 Porticoccaceae bacterium | reverse complement strand
GATGATTGCCTGTCGCTGCTGGTCTGTTGCAGCATGCCAATTCAGTATTTCTTTAAGACTGCGAAAGCAACCCAGGCAGATATCCTCTTCGTTAAGGCAACAATTATCGATGCAAGGCGAGCTTATCTTACTCACAACATCATTCATAATTACTCGACCTCAGGTTTTTTGAATTCAGCGGCCATAAAAAACTGACCCAGGGGAAAGCTCTTCTTTATTATCGCGCCAACAAAATAGTGCTAATAAAATAATTTTTCGTTGCCACTATTTTGCACCACTAATTTGCACAGACTTGCAGACATTTGGTTTTTTTAATACGAGCAGTACATGAAAGGTCAACTAAACACTGCCACATAGTAACGAACATTTCACCGGCTGGCACAGCATAAAACCTTACTGGCAATAACCTCTGGAATTACGCGACAGGAGTTTCTACACTGGTTGAAAATTCTAATCAATATTCAAATCGCTTTTCAATAAAGCTCTTGCAGGGGAACCCTCCATGTCCGAACAACGCACCCACTTGGCAGTACAGGATCACGTCCTGATTATCACCATGACCCGACCCGAAAAACGTAATGCCATTGACGCTGAGATGACACTGGCCCTGGATGCAGCCCTCAACCGCCTCGAAGATGAGTCAGATTTGTGGGCCGCTATTATTACCGGTGGGCCCGAAATGTTTTGCGCCGGCACCGATATGGCGGCCACCTCGGGCACACCCACCGAACGCGGTGGTGTTTATGGTGTGGTGGGCCGCACTCGTACCAAACCCTTAATTGCGGCTGTTGAGGGTGTTGCCTTTGGCGGTGGCTTTGAAGTGGCCATGGCCTGCGACATGATCGTTGCCGCAACAAATGCTCGCTTCGGGCTGCCCGAGGTCAAACGTGGTCTGGTCGCTACCAGCGGCGCTATTTTTCGCGCCAGCCGTGTGCTGCCCCTCAACGTCGCCAAACAAGTGATGCTCACCGGCACCGAGTTATCACCGGCCGAGGGACACCGTCACGGCATGGTGAATGAACTCTGCGAACCCGGTGAAGCACTGCAGACAGCTCTAACGCTGGCCGCACAAATCACCGCCAACTCCCCAGTATCAGTGCAGCAATCTTTACAGGCCATTGATGCTCTGGCCTCTGCCAACGATGATCAAGGCTGGGCTTTAACTGCCAAAGCGAAGCAAGTCATTAATGAATCAGCCGATGCGAAAGAAGGTGTCGCTGCCTTTTTTGAAAAACGCTCACCGATCTGGAAGGGACACTGATTGGCAGGGGAGCAGAGCTCTTGCTAATTATAAACCGCGAACAGATGAGAAAATATTGACCACAAAATTAATGACCAACGGGTACGCCTTTGTCAATTTTGCTATGGGCTTGAACCAAGTGACAGTCTATAATGCCCGCCCTCATCGGCCCGCATAACACCTTACGATACAACTGGCCGAAAATAAGGGGGGATGATCTCGCTAAGCCCCAAAAATAATTCCAGTCGTTTAGCAAAGGCCAAACATGAGCTACCAATTTATTCGCTATCAGGTTATTGATTCACTAGCCCTGATTACCCTGAATCGCCCCGACAAGCTCAATGCAGTTTCTCTCGGCATGCTGTCCGAATTACACAACGCCGTCGATGCCGCTCAAATTGACGAACAGGTACGAGTGATTGGTATTACCGGTGCCGGTGATAAAGCCTTTGCAGCGGGGTCAGATTTGGCCGAGGTGAAAGAACGAGACCTGAAGAAAGCGCTAGAGCCTATTGTTCAAGGTCTAGCTGAAAAACTGGAACGCTGTAACAAAGTCAGTATTGCGGCGATAAATGGCATTTGTTTTGGTGGTGGCCTCGAGGTGGCACTGGGCTGCGACTTACGTATGGCAACACCCAATGCTACCTTTGCCACACCCGAAGGCAAGCTTGGCATTATTCCCGGCGGCGGTGCAACACAGCGCTTGCCGCGCCTGGTTGGCCGTGCCTGGGCCATGGAGATGCTAATTATGGGTGAGCCCATCGATGCCGATCGAGCCCTGCATATCGGCCTCGTTACCCGCATGGTCGACAGCGAAAAATTACTGCCCGAATTGTCACGCATGGCCGAGCATATTTCTGCCTTCGCACCACTGGTGCCACAATTTATGAAGGCGATGATTAACTACGGTATGGAAGGTAGTAGTGCCGCAGGTTTGGCCATGGAAAAATTTGCCCAGAGTGCACTCTGCAGTACGCCAGATAAAGAAGAGGGTCTCAGTGCCTTCCTTGAAAAACGCACACCAGTATGGAAGAAATAAAACGTTTAAACAGTGTAAGCCCTTGAGTCATTGTCGAAAAAAGCGACATCATTTACATCGACAACTTACTCTCACAAGGAGGGACTAAGGGAGACTCATGCAAAGGTCATCGCCTAACGTCCACTTTAAGCTCAAGACTTACGGGTTGATGTAACTCTCAACAACTAGCGCAAATGTTTCCAGGCAAGCTCATAAAAATCGACGATATTACCGGCCAATTCTAAAGCTTCATTATCTTCATCATGCTCGAGTATACGCTCGCTAAAAGCAATATTCTGCCAATAGCGGCTAGCACCGATAGCCTCAATTAAAGGCAGGCCGCCACCGGCGTATTCCCAGTCGAGAACAATTAATTGCCCACTAACATTTTCAATAATATTGGCAGGGGTTAAATCGTGATGACAGAGCACGGGATGCTTAATCGCGGCCTGAAAGGCCGCTAGCCGAGATTCTATACGGCGGTACAGACGCTGGACGCTCATAGGAAAGGGTTGCTCGCTCTCGCGCAAGCGCTGCCAGTAGTTGCGCACATGAGCACTATAATCAAAAAAGGGAATATCGGTGCACACCCCATGTATCTGGGTAATAAGCTCAAGCAAACTATCAATTTTTAGTGGGTTGTCCAGGCTATCGGCCTGCCATTGTATGCCCTCCACATATTGCGTCACCAGCACCCCTTGCTGAGGCTCGCAGTAAAAAATTGTAGGAGCAAAAGCCTTGCCATTAATCTGTTCGAGAATTTTTTGTTCGCGCTGTCGATCGATACCCAAACGTGCTGCATTGGGGTTATTAATGCGCATCACGACTCTTAAACCACCGGCTTTGAGCAAATAGTGTTGATTAGTCAAACCGCCCGGCAAGCGACGGAGAATGACCGGCGGAGAATCCAGCGCCAGGCTCCATTGGGGCCAGGTATCGAAGGCAGCACGAGCAGTATCAGAAAGTGGCATTTATTATTTTTATCCAAGTTTTCATCAGTACAGGTACCATCAATGGCTGGCAGATATCATCCACGCCCATCGACAACTAAATTACCGTGTTATCAACTCTGCGCCGCCAGGCCTTCTGACTCGTCAACGACCATGCGCTTACGCCAGGCAAAAAAGCCGAACACCACAATAATCACATAGGCGACAAATAAAAGCGATGTCAAATGCAGGCCTCGGTCAATATAGAGAACGATGGAAATAGCGTCGATAACAATCCAGTAGAGCCAGTTTTCAAGAATTTTTTGCGTCACCATCCAGGTCGTCAATACGCTACCCCAGGTGGTGAATGAGTCGAGATAAGGCAGAGCTGCCGTCGTGTTATTGGCGAGTAGACTACCCGATACTGCAGTCAGCACAGCAATAACACCCCAGGCCAGCAAATGATTGCGCAGTGGCCAGGTGCTTATCTCGATAACGCTTTTGCCTGAATTTTCAAGCGCCCCCTTACCACCCCGCCACTGCCACCAGCCGTAAACCGCCATGGCCATGTAGTAGACATTAAGAACCGACTCCATTAGTAAACTCACATCCCAGAACAGGCCGGTAAAAATTGCCGTGCTGGCCAGGGCGCAGTACCAACAGAGACTATTTTCCCGTAGCGCTAGTAACAAATACGCAATGGCCAACAGCACCGCCAGCAACTCCCAGGTCGAGGTAGCGAGTAATTGCTGCTGGGCGACGGTTAAAAAATCGAGCACTTAAAGCGCTTCGTAATCGAGAATAAATTTGGTCACGAAAATCGCTTTGCCGTATTTTTCGTGACTCCAGACCATGGCGTCTTGCAGCACCTCCATCACCTGCTTTTGCTCACCCATAATGACTGTGCAGGTGGGAAAAGTTTCGACTTTCAAACCAGCGTAGCTATTTAGTTTTTTGATAAATGCATCGATCGGCGGAATATAGTTTTCCGCCAGGGGGTACATACTAATTTCTGCACTGAGTAACATAATGATTTATCCCTTATTTATCAGACTAAATGTTTAAGCCCCTAAAAACGGTACGTCGCATTAGCGCCAAAAACTCTCGGTTCGCCGTACTGCACGTACTCTTCATCGACATAAAACTTACGCGGGTCGTTGCCAAAATAAAAGCCGCGAGTCGCGTAATCTTCGTCGGTGAGATTGCGTGCCCATAGGGTTAAATCCCAGTGCAAACTCTGATAGCCGAAACTCGCATTGAACAACTCATAGCTATCGGACTGCTGATCGTGGCTGTCGGAGAAGTAAAAGGAGTCTTTACCTTCGGCTTCAAGACGAGCATAAAAGCCATCACCAAAGTCAAAACGCCCCCCTATATTAAATTGATACTTCGGTGCATGCGCCTGTTCGCGGCCACTTTTGTCAAGTAAACCACTACCGCCCTTGACAATAAAATTATCAATTTCCGTATCGAGCCAGCCGAGATTGAGAAACAATTCAAGGCGCGAGCTCAACTGCCATAGAGTCTCAAACTCGAGACCAATATTTTCGCCGCTGGCGGCATTGTCGATGTAATCGACAAAGGTAGGCCCCTCGTTGTACCAG
>JBFHDT010000198.1:0-4836 GCA_041584575.1 Porticoccaceae bacterium | reverse complement strand
TACCACTGGTAAATATAGGCGCTGGAGCCATTGCCGGTTATCTGCATGTTGGGCGATGACAGGAGGCTTTGCGGAATGGTGAAAAATAGACTCATCAGGGTCACTAGAGAAAGCCCAATTAAGCCAATTTGCATCAGATTAAACAGTTTTGATGCTGCGGCCACGCTATAGCGACGGCGGGCCTCCATGGCAAAAAACCAGAGTACGACAGGCAGGCTGCCGACCATATTGACTGTGCTCATGCCGATGGCCAGTAACAACCAGTGCCAGGTTTTCAGGGGTATTGATAATTGCAGGCGTTGCACGCAAATACCGAGGGCGATGGCAATGGTAATAATTACCGCCAGCACTCCCCAATAGAGCATAGCCGGGCCAATGTCGGGGCCGCTAAGTAACAGGGGCCAGCGGCCCTGCGGCAGGTGTATTTTCAGATTGATATTGTTGGCCGGTGTTGGCAGCTCAAAATTGGGTGTCAGGGTGCGCAGGGCGACGCCGCTGGGCAATTGCCATTTGAGATCGATCGTTTGCAGGCCGGGGTGGAGGGGTATCACCACAAACTCCTGTTCTTTGGGTCGAGTTTGCTCGACGCCATCGATACTCATGCTCTGCAATTCACCATCGGGGGGCTGCTTAAAACGGTAGTCGCCACCCAGGCTGGTACGTATTTGTAGCTTTAGCTCTACATCGGCACTGCGCTTGCCGGGGGTGTAGTCGAGGGCAATGCTTTCAATCGTGGTGTTGGGACCGGGCACGGGCTGAGGCTCTACGGCTTGCAGTGTTAGGGTTTCTCCAGGCCAGGGCTGCCAGTGCTGATTGGCTTGTTGGTGGGCTGGTACCATCTTTAGAACGGGAAGACCCTCGCCGGTAATATGCCAGCGAGGGGAGGCGTTCACTGACCAGCGCTCGATCCAGTCTGTTGTTTGCGCTGCCGTTAAGCGTAAATCTGCGCTGGGTTTAAGTACGGAACGCCACTGTACCTGCCGCTGTGAGGGCTTGAGAGAGGTTAAAACATGACGGTCTTTAACCAGCATGTTTTGGCTCACCACCGACTCGCCGGGTAATAGAGGAATGCGTAAATTAATACTGCCGTTTTGGGGGGCAATACGACGCACGGTGGTGACCAGCTCCCAGTCAATATCGGCATTGAGCTGGCGCTCGACCTGCACAAAGGGCTTGATGGGTGCTGGTAGCAGTGTGTCTGCAACCACCTTCTTTTGCTCTTTTTCGAGCTGCACACTGCCGTCGCTGACGTGCCCCTGGTTTAAACCGTGAACACGCCAGCCTGAGGCACTGATATGGGTGTCATGGGGCGGCAGGGCAAAGGGAATATTGATGTTGTCGCCATGGGCCTGCCCGATGAGCAGTACATCGTGAACCCCCGCTTCTAGTTGCACCCAGAGTTTGCCTTTGTCTTGGGCCAATGTTGCTGACCTATCATCGACACGGATACTGTGGGCCTGCCAACTTTTATCCAGCGGTAGAGGGAAGGCTATTGGGCTGCCTGCACTCGCCCTAAATTGCAGGCGAAGCTGTTGTTGATCGACACGGATGTCGAGGTTTTGCACAGCCGCACATTGGGGTACGCATTGAGGGGCTTTGAGGAGTTCTGCTTTTAGTTGTGCCAGTAATTTTTCAGAGGGGAAGCTGTGGTTGCTTTGAACGGCGGTCGCAGACTCCAGGGCTTGAATCTGAGGCGTGTGCAGCCCCAGTCCGGTCAACAATAACAGGGCCGGTAGTAAGCAAGAAATAATACCCGGTGGCAGCGCTGTTTCATCTTTACGGCCAAACAAGCGGTGCTCGCGTAGTAGTGGGCCAGCCAGCCCGTAAAACAGCAGTGCGATCAGAGCTACTTGCACAAATTTGAGCAGACGGGTCAGCAGGGGTGGCGATAGATAGAGCTTTAAGGGTTCACCCACTTTGACTGGGCCGCTCCAGCGCAGATGTATTTGCTGCCATTGCCAGTCGGGCTCGCCCGGTCCAGTTTGCACATTGTCACTCGGGCGGTAACGCTTGCGCGAGACCTTTTCTTCAATCACCGTTGATGTGGCTGCGTCCATTCGGTGTAGAGCTTCTATTTCCTTGGCCTTTTTCGGCAGATTTCCGGCGAAATTTGTCGGCGCCTGAGCGTATTTATAGTGAGAGGCATTAATGGCGCGATTCATTTCTAGCTGTGGATAGAGTCCACGGCGAACTTGCTGTACCGAAAAAGCGAGAATGATAATCAGTAAGCCGCTGAGCGCCAGGTAGGCGAAGCTGGTGGTCAACTGCTTGAACTTGCCACTGGGTAGTACTTTTAGCAGGGGTAGAGCGGCAACGAGAATGACCCAGCTCACTAGCGGAGAGTTGGCTTCGTGGTAGGTCAGGGCCAGGGTCGCCATGCCGATCAATGCCCAGCGCCAGCTCAATGTGCGCAGTAATGCGACAACAATTAACAGGCAGATAAACACATCCCACAGATCCCAGCGCGATAGCCAGGACTGCTGCACGCTGTCGGGGCCCCCGGCGTGCCACAGTTGCCAGCCGGGGGGTAGTTGTAAAGTAAGTTCGACATTATCAAAGTCGTGAAGCCAGCCATTGGCGGAAATAGCGGCCAGCGAGTCGATGCGATTTATGGCTTCGACATCAACCTGAGATTGGCGAATTTCAATACCTGAGCCCGTTTCCCCCTCCATTCGTGTCACCAACTGAGGGGTGCCGTTAGAGACAATGCGCCCCAAGTGTAAGTCGGGTGAGGCATGTAGACGCCAGCCGTGGGTCATCGAGCCGTGAATACGATCCTTGCTGGTGGCACCCGAACCATCGAAATCGAGCCACAGGGTGCGCTGCAAATTGAGTCGATTGGCGGCGGGAGTGGCATCGCCCCGGTATTGTTCGCGCAGTTCAAGGGTGGTGTCCGGCGTCATTAGGAAGCTGGGCAGTCCGGCGAAACGGGGGGGGATGTCGATTTGCGAGGGGTCGATGGCGGGTAGCCCCACAGGTTTAACGCCGCGTAAGTGGGGAGCGGCACGGAAGCTCCAGATCTCTTGTGTGGGCCACTCTTTATCCATGCTCTGCATGGTGAACTGGCTGGGTTGGTCGAGATAGCGGGCGCGTAGTCTAATCACCCATTGGCCGGCGCGGGCCTGAATTTTAAGGCGGCCATCGGGCTCGATGCGGGCGGGCAGGGGCGATTCGAAATACTGTGCCTCGGCATTGGTCGGCAGGAGTTGGCCGAGGGATATTTCTCGGGGTTTACCGGCAATGCTGAGGCGTAGCTCGGTCTCCAACTGCATGGGAATAGTATCGTTGAGCAAGCGAAACACGGCGAGTTTAAGAGTGTTATCGAGGTTTTTTTGCGGTATTTTGGCATTTTGACTGCGCAACCATATGCGGCCCTGCAGGTCGATATTTGCCTTCGTCGGCTCGCCTTTGTTGCTGAGTTTAATGAGTGCCGTCTCTGTCGGCACATTGAGGTATTGCGGTGTTTTCTGCCAGAGCCACTGTCCTTTAATGGTGTAGTTACCGGCGGTCACACGCAGCGCGGGCCTGCCTTTGAAGTCGAGTACAACCGCAGCTTTATTATTGATTGTGACGGACTGTGGCCAGTGTTTATTGTCACCGGGGAGTATTAGCCAGCTAGGGGCAATGACTTGTAGGCTTTGTGAAAATTCACCGCCACGGGGGTGTATATTAATTGCCAGTTGCCCGGGCCAGACACAGCGCCGCTGCTCGGCATGCTGGGCTATCCTTGGGCAAGGGTGTTCTATTTGGTCCCGTAATACCCAGGTTTCCCACGCTGCTAACGCGGGCGGTGCTGCTATCTTTTCTGGGCTGGCAGCATGGCCAATAGTGGCAATAATAAGTAGTAGCAACGTAATGATTAGACGAGCAAGCATCAAGGCATCCTTGTCAATTTTTTCAATGAGTATAACAACAGGTGATTATGTCAGTTGCTTATCAAGAAACTATTTCACTTTTTTGAACGAGTTCTCGACTGTGATGCTTGGAGGTCGCATAGAGGGCTTATTTATTACTGACCGAGTAAGTGCATATATGGAGAGTCTGGCAGAAGAGGTGGTGTTATAAGGTGTGCGTCTTTGTGAGCCCTGCTCTTATCTCGAGAAATTAACCTGCTCCGATGTAATGGCGGCGCTGGCCGGCAAGGGTGGCTTAAGAGCGGATATTATTACAGGTGGAGTGATTCGCGTTGGCGATGTTATTGCGGATGTTTTAGCCGAGTGGTGCCTTGAACCTCAGGGTTGTTTTAATGTGACGATCAAGCAGTGAGCCTGACTGGTAAGGGATGTTTAGTCTTTAGCCCAGAGCTGAAATGATAGAGTCGATTTCTTCTCTGGAGCTATCTTTGATCACGCTAATTGCTGCGTCATCCAGGCCAAGGCGCTCAAAGGCCGGGATTTGTCGCCATGCATCAAGGTGTTCCTGCTCATTGGCGTCATCCCCTTCTTCAATCAAATGTGTCATCAAGTTTGCGACTAACACTATGTCGGTAAGATCCGTTGCATGACCCGCTTTAAAGGGCTCGCGGTCGTACAATTCGTGTTCATCGGCGACATTTATCATCGCCTCGTCAAACTCCCAGTTTTCAATAATGGCACTGCCGATACCCGTATGCCAGTCGAACATAACTTGTTCAAGAGCTTGGGGGTCCTCAATCAGTGCGGGATAACTTTCGGCACGGGTGAGGATGTAGGTCTTACCGATATCGTGCATTAGGCCGGCGAGCATGGCCTCGTCTGGATTGATTCTGTTTTTCTTCAGATTTGGGTGACGCGCCTGTTTTTTACTGATGATAAAGCAGAGTGCTGCCACGGTAACGCTGTGTTGCCAGAGTCGTTT
>JBFHDT010000197.1:0-4846 GCA_041584575.1 Porticoccaceae bacterium | reverse complement strand
TTGATAGTACCGAGAATTTGCAGGGGTTTGTTGTCGACCAGCGCTTTGCGAAAGCGAGCGCCGGGGGTTAATGATGTCGTCATGTATCACCTCTCATTGTCGTACGTTGTCTTATGTTGGTACTTGTTAAGGGTTTAGTTACTTTCGTGTTTGGTTACTTTCGTGTTTAGTTACCGAGTACTTTGCACTGGGAATTTGACTAAGTAGGGTGAAGCGGCAAATCGAGAGCATCGCCCATTTGACGTTCAACATTAATTCGCGATGCGCGTATGTGCCTGCGCATCAGCATCTCAGCCATTTCACCATCGCGGTCTGCAATGGCCTGGACAATGAGCCTGTGCTCTGAAAAGGCATCACTAGCCCGAGGGCTGAGCATGCCGAACTGATAGCGGTACATTCTCACCTTTGCATAAAGCTCATCACAGAGCAGGCGAATTAACTCACTATTAGCGCTGCCCTTGACCAGACGATAGTGAAAATCCAAATCACCCTCTTTCTGGTAATAAGCCCTACCCTCCTGCAGCTCACTATTTTGCATATGCTCTTCGAGTAGCTGCTGTAACTCAGTAATTTCAGACTCGCTCATCTTCTGCGCAGCCAGACGGCAAGCCATGCCTTCCAGCGCTTCACGCACATGGTAGATCTCAAGTAGTCCGTGCACGCTGAGTTCAATAACTCGAGCACCCGCATTGGCCTTGCGCGACACCAAACAGGCGGAGACCAAACGAGCCAGAGCCTCACGAACGGTGCTGCGCCCAACTTTATATTGGCGACTCAGTTCTGCCTCATTGATCTTGCTACCCGCCGCTATTTGCCCACAAATAATATCGCCACGCAGACGATGAAATAGAGTATCGACTGCGGTAGAGACACTGGAGGGAGCTATATAGGTGTTCAATAGTTTAAATCGCGAGTCAATGATTAGCTTTTGTCTGACAGGGCGGGTTTTATAGCAATAAAAGAGCGAAAAATCAAGCCAGATTGTCCGACAATCTTATAGTCGTTTATTGCATAGTACGCTTAGACAAAGGACAAACAGGCACACAAATAAGCACCTGGCTTGTGGTTTGGGCGTAAAAAAGTAGGCATAATGCCAACGCTTTTTAACCGAGTCCCTCAACCCAGTGTAATGCCCAGAAAACTGTTCCGCCGGCTAATACCCGTCAAACTGGACCCAAAACCCAACTCCCTCGCCTCGCGCTGGTTTGGTCCGATCCTGAACGACCCTCATCTGCTGCATTTAAATCGCCACTCGGTATCTACCGCTTTTTTCATCGGTTTATTCTGTGCTTTTTTACCCATCCCCGGACAAACCTTCGTGGTCACCGCACTGGCACTGGTGTTTCGCTGCAACCTGCCAATATCGGTGCTGTTAATCTGGGTAAGCAACCCACTAACCATTCCGCCAATGATTCTTGGCCTGCATAAATTGGGGCAATGGATGATTGGCCATGACGCGGCCAGCAGCGCTACTCAGCTCAATTGGCAATGGCTCAGTGAAAATTTCGACAATATTTATTTACCCATGCTCCTGGCTGGAGTCGCATGTGGTCTAATTATTGGAGGCGCCGGTTATTTAAGTGTGCGTATTTTATGGCGCTGGAAAGTGATAAAAAGCTGGGAAGAAAGAAAACAAAAACGCCTACAACGCTTTTTATAAATCTTACCCCTATAAAAAGTCACAAGGCGAAGATACCTTTTCATAAGCGCTTATTCGTAACGTAACACCTGAGCCGGTTGTAATCGAGCAGCCCGCCAGGCTGGATACAACGCGGCAAAAAAGTTGAGTGCCAACGCGACTAAAGCCACCAGCATGACATCCGAACTACGCAGATCGGAGGGAATATAATCGATGGGGTAAATATCAATACTGAGAAACTGCCTTCCCATTAAGCCTTCGAGTAGCGTAATAATATCGGCCACAAAGTAGCTGCCAAGCACACCGAGAAAAACACCCAGCGCCGTTCCCGCAACGCCAATCATCGCACCCTGCACCAGGAAAATAGCCAGTACAGCAGCATTGCTTGCACCCAGCGTTTTTAACACGGCGATATCACCACGCTTCTCAACTACGGTCATCACCAACATTGAAACGATATTAAAGACAGCAATGGCTATCACTAAAAACACCAGTAAACCAACAAGCTTGCGCGACATTTGAATCGCTTGGTAAAGGTTGCCGTGTGTTTGCAGCCAATCGGTAAAACGAAAATCTTCGGGTAATTGCCGCAACAGTTGGTAGGCAATTTGCCGAGCATTGAAGACATCCTCGACTTTCAGGCGCAGGCCGCCAACCCGTCCGTCAAAACCTGACAGCGTACTGGCTGTTTGCAGGCTGACTAATGCCACTCGGGCATCGACCGCAGTGTGCGTTTGATAAATGCCGGCCAACTGAAAGACACGAGCTCTGGGCAAGGCCTGTCGACCCTCGGTAACCTGACCCGGAATAATGAGGGTCATACTGTCGCCGATTTTCACACCCAGCTTTTCAACCAATGTCAAAGGCAACAGGATTTCATTAGCACTTAGATTTGAATAGGCGGTGCTGTCCTTACCTAAACTAAAGCCTTCGCCCAGGCCTTCACCCGTAGTGCCCAGTAACTGCACCGCTTGTGTGGTACCACGAAAATTCAACATGCCATCTAGCTGGGTAAAGGGTTTCACATCCCTAACCTGCGGCACCTGTGCAATTTCCTCCGCCAGGGCCGACCAACCACTGATGCCGCCCGGCGTGAAGAGCTGAATATGAGGCACAACACCTAGTACCCGAGTACGCATTTCTTTATCGAAACCGTTCATCACCGAGAGCACAATAATCATCAAGGCGACACCAAGCACCAGTCCACCAATTGCCAACAGAGCAATGAATGAGGCCAACTGTTTATTGGCGCCACTGCGAGAAGAGCCCGCACTAAAAAAACGTCGACCTATAAAGACAGGATAGCTGCGCATTAAACCTTGGACTCGTGTAATTCGCCCTTCTCTAATACCAACACGCGATCCATTTGAGCGGCGATATCTCTGTCGTGGGTAACGATGACAAAGCTAATCGATAGTTCAGCATTAAGCTCAAGCAATAACTGAAGAACCGTTTCAGCCGTGTCCGCATCGAGATTGCCCGTTGGTTCGTCCATCAACACACAGGAGGGCTCACAAACCAGAGCACGAGCGATGGCCACTCGCTGACGTTCACCACCGGAAAGTGTCGACGGCTTATGCTTAAGGCGCTCACCCAGGCCCACACGTTGAAGTATTGCCCGCGCGCGCCGCTGTGCTTCGCCACGCTTTACACCGCCAATTAAAAGCGGCATGGCAACATTTTCGAGAGCAGTGAACTCGCCCAATAAATGGTGAAATTGATAAACAAAGCCAAGCTGCTGGTTACGCCACTGTGCTGATTCGGACTCACTCATGGTCGTAAAGCTGTGGCCGCTGACGATGACCTCGCCACTACTCACTGCATCCAAACCGCCAAGCATATTCAATAGGGTCGACTTGCCAGAACCCGAGGCGCCAATAATAGCCAGTTTTTCACCGGTTTTAATCATCAAATTTATATTGGATAGTACTGTGAACGCGTTGCCACCCTCGACATAGGATTTGGACAAGGCCCGGCAATCGATGACCGGTAAACCAGGGCTATTTCCATCGCTATGATTGCTCATAAACTCTCCAGCTACTCATAACGCAGGGCTTCTGCCGGCGGTACTTTACCCGCACGCCAGGCCGGATACAGGGTGGCCAACACACTTAAAATGACACCCAGTGATGCCACCACAATGACGTCGAACCACCGTAAGTGAGAGGGCAAGACGGTAATAAAATACAGCTCTGGATCAAACACCTGAGCCCCTACCAGCCCCTCTAAAAAAGCGACGAATACACCAACATTTGGCGCCAACAGACAACCGGCAACAACACCAAAAACGACACCCAGCACACCCGTCACGCCACCCTGGGTTCTAAAAATTGCAGTGATAGTCACCGGCATCATACCGAGGCTTCGCAGCACAGCAATATCTTTGCGCTTTTCATTCACCATCAACACTAGGCTAGCAACGATATTAAAAGCGGCAACCCCGATAATCACCGACAGCAATAGGCCGACCACTGTTTTTTCTGTACGAATAGCTTGAAACAACTGTGCCATCGATTGTTGCCAGGTCTCGAGTTGATAGCCCTGTACGCGCACCTCGCTTTGCAAAGCAGGCAAGGCGGACATCACAAAAGGGTCATCAAAAAATAATCGCAAACCACTCACTTTATGGCCCATGCGCAACAAGCGACCGAGGTCTTCAATATGCATAAAAGCAACGCCGCTATCAATTTGTGCGCCCACCTGAAAAATACCGTGCACAGTCACTTGTTTAACACGCGGAAACACACCCAGCGGCGTGACGGATAGTTCGGGCAAAGTCAGTAAAAGGCGATCACCGACACGCACATCAAGACTTCGCGCCAGCAATGAGCCCAGAACCACACCATAGCCACCGGCTTGCAATTTTTCGACCTGGGATGTCAGAGCATTGGGGCCAGGAACACCAGTAGTATAGGGCGAATCACTGGCACTGGGCAGTACGCCTTGCACACTCACGCCTTGAAAGTGCAGTGTTGACGTAAGCATAGCCTGACCCTCAATGTAGGGTATGACAGCTGAAACCCCCGGCTGATCCACAGAGCGAGCCAGAGCCTGCCAGTCTTCAAGACCCTGGGGAACATTGACTGTAGCGTGGGGAATCACTTCCAGTAAACGGGTTTTTATTTCTCGGTCAAAACCATTCATCACCGACAGCACAAGGATCAGCACCATCACACCCAGGCTCATGGCCAGGAAAGAAAATAGAGA
>JBFHDT010000196.1:0-4852 GCA_041584575.1 Porticoccaceae bacterium | reverse complement strand
TGATACCGCCACTGGCATAGGCTGTGTTGGCATCGGCTGCGGTACCGGTAAGAGTGGTTACGGTTGTAGCGTTAATTGCCCCCGTGGTATTGCCGTCAAGGGTGTTTAGCACTGAAGCCGCGAGGGTGGTGTCAGAGAGCGTAATGGCCTCATCAGCTAGACCTGTGATACCGCCACTGGCATAGGCTGTGTTGGCATCGGCTGCGGTACCGGTAAGAGTGGTTACGGTTGTAGCGTTAATTGCCCCCGTGGTATTGCCGTCAAGGGTGTTTAGCACTGAAGCCACGAGGGTGGTGTCAGAGAGCGTAATGGCTTCATCACCCAGACCAATGAAGCCGCCACCATAAACCAAATTTGTATCGGCTGCCGTGCCGGTGATACCGGTGATGCTCGTTGCTGTGACGTTAATGGTGGTGGCGGCATCAAGGGTGTTTAACTCGGCGGCACTTGCCCCCGTACCGGAAGTGGTCAGGGTGTAGGCATTATCGGTACCGGTTAGGGTTGCCAGGTTGGTCGCTGATTCGGTGACCAGAGTTGCGGTGACCACGCCGGTGGTATCACCGTCGACGGTATTGGCATCGGCGATAGATACGGTCGCATCCGACAGGGTTACGGCGTAATTGGTTGCAGTGGTAATACCGGCTGAGGCAATGAGGTTTTTTACAGCGGCCACTGTGCTGCTGGTCAGCGCCGTGACGGTGCTGGCATCAATAGTACCAGTGGTCTTGCCGTCGAGGGTGTTCAATGCTGATGCTGCGAGGCTGGTGTCGCTTAGCGTTACTGCTTCGTTACCCAGGCCGGCAATATTCCCACTGGCATAGGCAGTGTTGGCATCGGCTGCGGTTCCGCTCAGAGCGGTGGCGGCTGTTGCAGTCAAGGTGCCGGTGACGCGACTATCGACAGTGTTCAGTGTTGCTGCTGTTACGCTGCCACTATCACTGGCGGTGACCGAGCCATTGATGGTATTTAGCCCAGCGACTGCAAGGTCGGCGAGTGTGTCTTCTATCACTTGGCTGCCAGTGAGCGTAATGGTATCGGGAACGGCACTGAAATCGACAGTGGTCGTGGCGGTAATACCAGCACGGCTAAAAGTGGCGACCTGCCCTGCTAGTGTGTAGCTAATATCTCCCCTAGCAGTACCTCCGAAAGTTACCACGTTTGTCTCAATTGAGACCGTGAATGAGGTCGCTGGCGGCGGCGGAGGAGGGGGTGCTTCGCTTGTACCATCGCCATCCACATCGCCTAATTCAGCACTGGCATCCCTTACCGCCTGAATCAGGGTGGTTCCGGTTGTGCTGCTGACAGTTGCGCTTATATCCCCAGTGCTGGCTCCACTTTCTGTGGCGTTTTCTATATCTTTTGCGACAATTTGTATCTGAGTAATTTCTGTTAGTGTCGCCATTGGATTAGTACTGTCGACAATGGTGTCGTTGATCGCGTTGGTCAGGTTGCTAATGGTGGTTGCGGCATCGCCAGACAGGGCTGCCAGTGTTGTTTGTTGGCTGCTATCGGCACCGGCACTGTTTGCGGCGTTTTCAATAATCTGCTCAACAGTGCTAATTGAGGTTAAATCAAAGGGTTCGGCGGAAGTGTCTGCCAATAAGTTGGCGAGGGCTGTAAAAGCAGCAGTGCCTCCGGTTGTCTCGTTAGCGACTATGCCCGTGCCGGTTAACAGGGCTGCGGTCAGATTGACCATAGTGTTAATTTGGACGGCGGTTGCCTGCACCTGTAGTGCAATGTCTGTGGTAGATGAGGCAGTCTCGGTGGCGGAGATTTTTACAGGGTCGTAGTTGAGAAGATCGATGCTGCTCGCTAGATTTAACTGCGTACTGACTTGTGTTTCGGCTTCACCTGGACTGATGTTGGCTGCTGTGGCCACTTTTTGAATAAGCGTGGTTAGAGGATTTAAAATGGAGGAGCCGCTTGGTGCGGTGTAGCTACCTTCAAAGGCTTTGCCTGTGGCAATGTCGGTGCCGCCTTGCATGACAAGGGTCCCTGCAAAGGTTTCGTTTCCCGCAAATGAAAAATTACCGAAGGCGTCGGTAGTGGTCGATATCTCGTTGCTGTCGAGCACGCCATCGCCGTCGAGGTCAATAAAAACAGTCGCATCTCTAATATAACCGTCCAGAACAACTCCGCTTTTGTTGAGTCCCGGCACGGCTTCGCCAATATAGCTGGCGCTGGCATAGAGTTGTGTTATCAGTTCAACCGGGTTGGCGTTGCTAATTGCCGTGTCGATATCGTTTTGGCTTGGTGTTGTAGCGGTAATACCGTGATATTTTACAATGACTTTAATATTTTCACCTTTGGCCTCGTTAAGCTCCTGTGAATCGGCAAAACCCACAAGCACATCAGCTTGGCTAAGGCCCTTATTGCTCATTTCATTCAACCAGTAAGCCTTGCCTTCGTCATCCGCTGCGCGGTTAAAGGTGTTTTGATACAGATTGTCAAGAAAGACGTTGTTATCGGCGTTTTGGCCAGCCAGGCCCAGAAACTCTGAAGAATTTACAAAGGCATTGGCAATTTGATGTATAGCTTGCCCGCTTTGAGCCTGTTGTACCCAATAAGAAAGGCCGCTTGCATCAGGAATACGGTTAAATGCAGCATAGTAGAGTTGAGCTATAGGTGACACCACTCCCGAAAATTCGGCGCTGTTTATAAACTGCTGGGTCACTTGGGCGGCATTTAAAATGCCATTGTCAATTTGCTCCGTCCAGTAGGCCTTACCCACGGCATCTGAGCTGCGCCCTAGAAAATTGGTGTACAGTTGTTCTACGAATAAATCGGTTGCCATTTTACTGTCTCTGCAGATAATTGCTGTGGGTGAAATTCAACTAATATGCTACCAAAACATCGGGGCTTTCTTGACAGATTTTGTCGATAGATAAGACGGACTTGGCAAAAACGCAATAGCTTCCACCCAGGGTCGACTGGTTGGGCTTGAATCCCCTTTATTACACCCACTAGCCGTTGTGGTTTTACCTGTACTGTTGTTTAGGCAGTTGTGGTGAGACAACGGGCTTAGTAATAAGCCCCGTCACTCACTTATTAACACGAGAAAAACTATGAGTGACCAAGAGCCAACTTTAGCCCTTGATGGTAAAGACTTTAAAATTACGGACTTGTCGGAGGAGGAGCAAAACCAGCTACAGAGTCTGCAGTTGGCCGAGACAGAGATCAAGCGTCTGCAAATGCAGCTGGCGATGGTGCAAACTGCACGCAATGCTTATCAACAGGCTTTTATTAGCGTTTTGCCGCAAGATGCTCATTAACTGAGTTTTGTCGTCGCGTACAGTGGTTGATGGCGGCGATAGGTGGAGATAATTATGTGCAGCGGGTGTCTATGATTGGGATCGTTGAGAAAACAGTTTTGCAACTGTCATAAAAAGGGGGTAGTTAATGGCTAATGGGCAGTTTTTTCGGCCTTGGTGCGTTTGTATCATGCCATTTTTGATCGTGAGTCTGATATAGAGGGCATTGGCTATTGGGCCAGACAATTGGCCAAGGGTGAGATTGTTTTTGCGGAGCTTTACCCTGATGGTTTGAGTGATGAGGAGTTCGTTACACTCCTCTATCAAAATGTGCTCAAGCGCCAACCGATGACGAGGGCAAGGCCTATTGGCTGAAGGTACTTGATGAGGGCAACTTGCGCAGTGAACTGCTGGTGGGCTTTGTCGATTCTGATGAATTTATCGAGGATAGTGACGAGGAACTTGAAGAGGAGTTAAGTGCCGCTGAGCAGGAAGAGCTCCGTATCCTGGCAGAGATCGAATTTGATGACGATTCCGGCGATGACGAGTTTATCGGTGCTTTGTATCACAATGTACTGGAGCGGGACCCCGATGCCGATGGCCAGGTCTACTGGCTAGGTCAATGGGTTGGTGACATGGCTCGCTATGATGTGCTAGAAGCCTTTGCCAATTCTGCTGATACTGGCAGTGGTGGTGCAGATAATGAACTGGAAGTGATTACCACTATTAGTGGAGATGGCTTAATAGTCTAGCGTTTTTTCTTCTTGATTGGCGCACCACAAGGCTCTGAATTTCAGGGCCTTTTTTATTGCCTGAAGGCTTTACCCTTTGTGCTGTTGGCAGGGCAGCTAATGGCTTCAAAATTAAGTTATCATTGAGTGCAATTTTACCCGGGGAATGAGATGTTAGGGTTGAAGAATTTACGGGTTGTTGGGTGAGGGTTGCTATCGTACACGATTGGCTCGCCACCAGCGGCGGCGCTGAGCTGGTACTCGAGCAGTTACTGCTGTGTTACCCCGAGGCCGATATCTTCACGCTGGTCGACTTTATGCCACAAGAGGAGCGTGGTTTCTTACATAGCCGCAAGATAACCACCAGTTTTATTCAGCGCATACCGGGTGCGCGCCGATATTTCCGCCATTTTTTACCGCTCATGCCCCTGGCGATTGAGGCATTGGATGTCAACCAATACGACCTGGTTATTTCCAGCAGTTGGGCCTTTGCTAAGGGAGTAAAAGTCAAGCAAGAGCAGACGCATGTTAGTTATGTACATACACCAATCCGCTATGCCTGGGATCAGCAAGAGCTCTATTTACAGCAAGCGATTGGCAATGCGCCATTGCGAAAGTTGGCCCGCTATTTACTTTCACGCCTTCGGCGCTGGGATATTAACACCTCAGGCCGTGGTGGTTCCCTCGTTGCCAACTCCCATTTTATCGCCGAACGTATTCAGCAGTGCTGGCAGCGTGAAAGTCGTGTGTTAAACCCGCCTGTCGCTGTTGATGATTTTACCTGCAGCGAATTTAAAGAAGGTTTCTACGTCACGGTCTCTCGGCTGGTGCACTATAAGGCTGTCGACATATTGGTTGAGGCTTTTAATA
>JBFHDT010000195.1:0-4852 GCA_041584575.1 Porticoccaceae bacterium | reverse complement strand
TACAGTTCTAACAGGTCACCACCAAAGTCTGTGCTGTGCCGGCGGGCCCAGTCGAGCATTTTTTCATTCACTTGCGCATTGGGTTGAGTAAAGCCGGTTTCTTTTTGTTGATAGGTGTAGGTGCGCCCGGCAATCTGCAGTTTTTCAATGACATAATCTCGACCAATAACAACCTTCTGTTTGCGACTGCGGCCAATAATGTCCGTTTTCATCTGGCTGGCGAGTTCCTTGGCGCGCTCTTCCCAAATATTATCGAGCGGGCGGTGGTAGAGCAGGGTGATCACCGCTTCACCACTGAGGGTGGTTAAAAACTCGACGCTGAACAGGCGTTGACGCAGAATATCGCACTGGTTGATTTGCTTGAGCAGTGGCGGCATTAAGGCTTCTATCGTCGTCGACCCGGCTGGGAAAGCCTCAATAATATATGCTTGTCTGTGTTCGCCCTGGCGGTACATGGCGTAGTCGGCGCGCCCCTCTTGTTGCCAAATTTTAAATTCGGCGCGCATACGATAGTTAACAGGGGTTGATGAGTAGGTTTCGAGGTTCGGTAATGCCAGGTCCTGAAAGCGGGCCTGTAAGCCAGCCACCTTTTCTTGCAACTGTTGGTCGTAGGTAGTGGGGTCGATATCAGTCACAGGGGCTCCGGCAAAACATTTATTATAGCCTTAATTGACGGGCTTAAGATGAGTTCGACACCGGACAAACAGTGGAGCTGTATCAGTGATTAGAACATTGTTAATCGAGGTTGAAGGGCAGGGCTTGCTCGATATTAGCGCGGCGCTTAGCAACGTAGTTCGTCGGGCTGAGTTAGACGAGGGGCTGTGTACCCTCTTCATTCAGCACACCTCGGCAAGTCTACTGATTCAGGAAAGCTACGACCCCTCCGCGCGTAGGGATCTCGAGAATTGGCTCAATCGCTTGGTGCCAGAGAACGACCCGCTCTACACTCACACCCTTGAAGGTCCGGATGATATGCCGGCGCACATTAAAGCGGCTTTGACGGCAAGTAGTGTGTCCATCCCAGTGATAGCGGGTGAGTTGTCGCTGGGCACCTGGCAGGGTGTTTATCTCTGGGAGCATCGTCATCAGCCAGGCAAGCGGCGTGTGATTGTTCACTTGACGTAGGGGTGGAGGGCTTGTTATTGAGGTTACCCGTTGGTTCTTGTGCTTACCGGAGACTAGCGACATAATCGAATCCGTTTGGCCAAAGCGTTTGGCACAGTTTGAATCAAATGCTTTGGGTAAGACGATTCGTCCGTAGAGAAGGATTGCATAGTACAGGTTGATATGATGGCCTGACAGGGTGGATGACTATAACGATTAATTGATACGTGGGAGATCAGTATGGCTTACCAACGGCCGGAATTTAAAGAACAGTACGAGAACTACATTGGCGGCGAGTGGGTGGCCCCAATCGAAGGTAAATATTTTGAAAACACCTCGCCGATTGACGAAAGCTTTATCGCGCGTATCCCTCAGTCTACGTCGAAAGATGTTGACCTCGCTGTAGCAAAAGCCTGGGAGGCTCAGGCAAGCTGGAAACACAGCTCGCCGGCCGAACGAAGCATGCTGATGTTTAGAATTGCCGACCGCCTTGAAGAGAACATTGAAATGCTGGCGGCCGTTGAAACCTGTGATAACGGTAAGGGAATTCGTGAATCGTTAGGTGCTGATTTACAACTCGTTATTGACCAGTTTCGCTATTTTGGTGGCTGTATTCGCACAGAAGCCGGTACTGTGACCAATGTAGATGCTGAGACAGTTACGATGGAAGTCCATGAGCCTTTAGGCGTGGTCGGCCAGATCATTCCCTGGAACTTCCCTCTGCTGATGGCGGCCTGGAAAATTGCGCCAGCCTTGGTCACCGGTAACTCTGTTGTTATTAAGCCTGCAGAGCAAACACCAGTTTCACTTTTGATCGTTATTGAGGTCATTGCTGATTTACTACCGCCAGGCATACTCAATGTGATTAATGGCTTTGGTGCTGAGTGTGGCAAGCCCTTGGCTTCTCACCCAGATATTAAAAAGGTGGCCTTTACCGGTGAGACCAGTACCGGCCGTTTGATCATGCAATACGCGGCTGAAAATATTATCCCCGCAACAACAGAGCTCGGTGGCAAGTCACCGAATATCTTTTTTGAAAGCGTTATGGATGAGGATGATGAGTTCCTCGATAAAGCCGTTGAGGGCTTAGTGTTTTTTGCGCTGAACCAGGGGCAGGTTTGCACCTGCCCTTCCAGAGCCCTCGTTCAGGAGAGTATCTACGATAAGTTTATGGAGAAGTGCCTGGCACGTGTTGAGGCTATTACCATGGGTGACCCCTATGACCTGAACACAATGATGGGTGCCCAGGCGTCAAATGATCAGTACCAGAAAATTCTCAGCTATATCGATATCGGTAAACAAGAGGGTGCTGAACTGCTTTGTGGTGGTGAGGCATATGAGAATGAGTTGTACCCCAATGGATACTACATTAAGCCTACTGTGTTTAAAGGGCATAATAAAATGCGCATCTTCCAGGAGGAGATCTTTGGCCCAGTTTTGGCTGTAACGACTTTTAAGGATGAAGATGAAGCACTTGAAATTGCCAACGATACTCAGTTTGGTTTGGGCTCAGGTCTTTGGTCTCGCGACATGCATCAGGTTCATAAAGTGAGTAGAGGTATTCAGGCTGGGCGTGTTTGGGTCAATTGCTATCACGTTTACCCTGCGGGTGCTTCGTTTGGTGGTTATAAGAACTCCGGTATTGGGCGAGAGAATCACCACATGATGCTGAATGGCTATCGCCACACTAAAAATGTGCTGACATCCTATAACAAGAATAAACAGGGCTTTTTCTAAAAAGCCTTTAAGCTCGGCTCGGCATGGTGCCGGGTCGAATAGTTAAAAGTAGGGGGCACCATGACCGTTGAACGAGTGAGTGTAACTGAGGCTGCGGCTGAGGTAATAGACCGTTTGCGCAGCGAGCATGGTGAGCTGATGTTTCATCTTAGTGGTGGGTGTTGCGATGGTTCTTCGCCCATGTGCTACCCCCTTGGAGAGTTTCGCCTCGGGGGCCGTGACCTCTATTTAGGTGATATCCACGGCTGTGGCTTTTACATGCACGCCGATCAGTTTGAATACTATAAAAATAGTCATACCATCGTCGATGTTGTCGAAGGGCGGGGTGCTAGCTTCTCTCTTGAAATCCCTCTCGGCCTACGCTTTCTTATCCGTACGCATATTTTTAGTGATGAAGAGCTGGCCGACGTACGTCCGGTTGTCGCGGCGAATTAAAGAGCCTGATGCGTTTGAAATAACCTTTCATGACTCTTGGAAAGTAAAGGGACTGGCTCATGCCAGCCTCGTTTAACTTACACAAGTGAAAAGAAAAACGGACATGGTTTTTGTCGTTTCTAAGCGACTGCCGAGCTGACATATGCTTGTCGCTGCTTTTTTATCTTTGTAGAATTGCCGTGCGCTTAGCGACTCACAAGTTGCTGATAATGGACAAAAGGCACAGATACGGGACAATAAAAAATGGCTTCGACCAAACTAGATAAGCACCTTGCTGAACAGCGCAACTATATTGCCAGGCGTGAGCAGGGTTATCGAGAGAAATCCCTCAAGCTCTACCCCTGGATTTGTGGCCGCTGTACCCGCGAATTTACTCGGGCTAATCTGAGTGAGCTGACCGTTCACCACCGAGACCATAATCATGACAATAATCCTTCTGATGGCAGTAATTGGGAGTTGCTGTGTATCTATTGCCACGACGAAGAACATACTAAGTTTGTCGACTTTATTCGCTACGGTAGCACTGAAGAGAGTGAAGTCGCCCCGGCCACCTTTAGCCCATTTGCCGATTTAAAAGAGCGTATGAAAAAAGGTCAATAAAGTCGTGGTTTGAATGGTTTTGATTATATAGGGTAAGCAAAATGGACGACGTAGAACCTCTATTGCAAGACATCAAGGTACTGGAAGTAGCCACCTATATTTTTGGCCCTGGCAGCGCTGCCATCCTTTCAGATTTTGGCGCGGATGTTATAAAAATTGAGGTGCCGGGGCATGGTGATCCCTTGCGTCACGCCCATAAAGCTCCGCCTTTTATGCCTCTGGAGTTTGCTTACATCTGGCAGCAGGACAACCGTAATAAACGTAGCATTTGCCTCGACATGAAAGCAGCTGAGGGCCGAGAGATTTTGTTAAAGCTGGTGAGAGAGGCGGATGTTTTCATCACTAATTTCCCTCCCGATGTGCTGGCGCGGTTAAACATTCGCTATGAAGATCTAGCCCCCGAAAACGAGCGCTTAATCTACGGGCAGATTACTGGTTTTGGTGAGAAGGGCCCTGAAGCAAGTGCCCCCGGTTTTGATGCGACGGCCTATTGGGCACGCTCAGGTCTTATGGATACCGTGCACACCGCCAATAGTGAGCCCTCCATGTCTTCCCCGGGCATGGGTGACCACCCCAGTGCTATGACCATGTACGCGGCCATTATGACCGGCCTTTATAAAAGAACGCGCACCGGGCGTGGTGGCAAGGTACATAGCAGTTTGCTGGCTAACGGCCTGTGGACAGGATCTAGTTCGTTGTCATGCATACTCGCAGGTGGTGATGCCGTTGAAAACCCGAGTTTAGATCAACCAACTAATGCCTTATTGAACCACTATCAAACTCGTGATGGGCGCTGGTTACTGCTGGTGCTTTTACATCAAAACAAACACTGGCCGAACTTACTCAGAGCTTTAGAACGGGATGACCTGCTCACCGATTCTCGCTTCCTTGACATTAAACAACGCAATGACAACGCTAAATTGCTTGCCCCTATCCTGGCTGAGACATTTAAAACCAGAGATTTAGATGAATGGCG
>JBFHDT010000194.1:0-4856 GCA_041584575.1 Porticoccaceae bacterium | reverse complement strand
GAAAGGGCCACCGCGCGGTCGGGTTTTTGCGAACGGCTGGCCTCTATGACGATCTCCCGATAGGCCATCCCGTCGCCATTCGCGGGTTTGTCCCCCTCTTCTCCACTGGCGTACGCCGCCCCGGCGCTGACAAAAGCATGTAGGGCTAATAATACGAGGAGACCTGGCGCTCGAGTGTTCACAAGCGTTTTGTTACATTTTTTGGGAACCGATATTGTGCCAGTTTCATTGAGGTAAGCATCGATGCCTAACGCACCAGGACGCGCGCCCTGAACTTGAGACCGGTGAAAATACCGATAAAAGGCTCACGCGTTGAATACCAGACACCCTTGGCCAAAAGCCGTAGCAGATAAATACAACCGAAAGAAATATAGAGCCATCTATTAGCACTTGCTCATTTCGAGCTAGTGGTTCTTGCTAGCGCCTATTCAAGCTGTGCCACCAGTACATCATTATTTAGGCGCTCGTTAAGTCTTTTTACCTTTTCGAGCATCCTTAACCAAATAAGACTTACCTTGACCGCGTTTCAATTCAAATAAATCAATTGCTTTAAAGAGACTGCTTAAGTTTTTGAAGCCATAATTTCTACAATCAAATGATGTTCTATTGGATATATTAGATCCAACCGCACCTAAGTCAGCCCAACCATCATCATCTTCGTTAGCCTCAATTCCTTGACGCAATAGAGCTATTAACTTGGTATCTGACTTTATATTTTTAGGCTTTGAAATATTTACTTCTTCAACTGATTCCGGTTGATCAAGAAACAAAAATTTTGAACACGCATTTACGAAGGGCAAAGGAGTCTTTCTTTCTCCGAAGCCCAACACAACTTTACCTTCTGCTATTGCTCTCGTAACCATTGGAGTAAAGTCACAATCAGATGAAATGAAGCACATTACATCTATATTTTTAGTGTACATAACATCCATTGCATCAATCACCAAAGCTATGTCAGATGCATTTTTGCCTTTCGTTAAATCATACTGCTGGACGGGCTGAATTGCATACTCGTGCAGTAGCTCTTCCCATGGCCGGAGTGTAGGTGACTTCCAGTTACCATAGGCCTTCCGAATGGTCACTACACCATATTTCGCCACTTCACTTAGGACGTCTTCAAACTTGCTAGCTGGCGCATTATCCGCGTCAATGAAAAGCGCAATTTTTTGTTTTAATTCATTCATCTAGATTCATCATCCCTCGATTAAATTTAACGCCAGAAATAAGGGGCCGAGAAACACACGAAGTCCCAGCAAACGCGAAGATGCTCATAGTTCCTTTTACCTCTAACATGTTAGCTAAGCAGCCAAGCTGATGAATTTTTCTATGCGATACCGAGCGAAACGATTACACAAAAAAACCAGCAGTTTGGCTGTCCAGTGGTAGCGCTTCTTTTTTGCGCCGAAACGATGCTTGGGCTTGCTGTTAGTTGTCATTTTCACGTTAAATTTAGTCCACCATCTGACAGGATAACTTCTCCAGTTAGATAAGAACTATTGATCAACATCGCTGCAACATAGGCAATTTCTTCTGGCTGAGCGCCGCGCTTCATGGGAGCTTTATTTTTCCAAAGCTCCCGCGCTGCTGACCAGTCTTTACTCATGGGGGTGTGAACCAACCCTGGAGCTACAGCGTTAACTCTGATCTCAGGCCCCAAGTTCAAAGCTAAGAGCTTGGTCATGTGATTGAGCGCGGCCTTGGTAACCGAATAAGGTATCGATGCTCCTTTGGGGCGTATTCCCGCATGAGAGCTGAATATTGATGATGCAACTCGTAACACTTTTGGAAGATGAGTTTTTCAGTAGTGACTCAGCTTCGGAAATTAATGTCCATGGTGAGATCACATTGACCTCATAGAGTTTTCGCCACACTTCAGGAGTTGCAGATTTTAGATTTGAATGATCTATAACCGCAGTTAGTGCTGCGTTATTTACCAGTACATCTAAACGTCCGTACTTGGAAGCAATTCTGTCAATAACGCCTTTTGATTCAGCTTGATTCGACAGGTCGGCTTGGATATACGAAGCATCTTTACTTTGTAACGCAAGACGCTGCCCTTCTTCTACGGATGAACGCGAGTGGTAAACGACGGAAAAACCTTCTGAACCAAGCTGATTGGCAATTGCCTTGCCAATTCCTGATGTTGAGCCAGTTACTAAGGCCACTCGGTTTTTCATAATCTTCAGTCTGGTAAAAGAGGGTTGATATGGCGCCTAGCATTTTCCTATCACGGATGCACATGTTGCCGAAACATATTTTCGGCCCTTGTTTTTAACCCTTTGATTTAAATGATAATCACTCAAAGCAACTGCATCCTTTCAGAACAAATCAAAGGCCCTATTATTTTTGTTAATAAGTTTTCCTATTATTTATCGCGGCAAGCCCCTTAACCCATTGACATTAAAAGCGCCCCTATTTTCAGTTAAGGACAAAACAAACACATTCCCATATAGCGATTCGGGGTTTTTTGACTATTTATGGTAATTCACTGTTTGTTCGCACTGTTTATTAATGTACAGGCATTGATACCCGCTCCTTATTGCAAGTCGTTTGAGGCGACCCCGGAAAACGAAAACCGATAAGCCAGTTAAACACTCCGGGGCTTGCCGACCTCAACGTACAATAGGCGTAATTTTCGAACCTTCCAGGTTCAGATTAAACATCAGCCCCTCGTTGGAAAAGATAAAGCCGATGATGGGCTGCTTCAGGGTCTGGCTGTCGATGGCCTCTCCGGCGCCCATGTCGGCCAGGGCGACACTGCCATCGACGCCCACTTCCCAGCCCTTGCTGGCGCGAAATTTATTCAGGGCCGCGTCGGTCATAAACAAAATGATCTGGGATTTACGCTGAGCGCCCGCTTGCAGACCAATGGAAGCCGCTGCGGTACTGTAATAGGCGACGTTGCGACCACCGATCCGTAATACCCCTTCTCCATACTCTCCGCCGATACCAAAGCCGGCCTTATAGACTTTGGGAAAAACCAGCATGCCACTGGCACGGGACGCCAGGGTGGCGCCGGCGCTGGTGTGCTGGCGAAACGCTCGGAGAGCCTCATCCACGTAGACATCGATTTCCTGCCTACTGGCTGCCTGAGCCGGTAAGCCTAGTGCAAGCAGCAAAAACACAACCAAGATTTTCGGCAGTTTCATAATGTACTCCAGTTCGGATTTATACGGGGATATGTGTTAATTATCCTGCTAGTCGGTATCGGAAACCACACCTTCCTTGTAAGGCAATACCGCGCGCGCGCTGGCGATATAGGCGCTATTATCACGCCGTTCCTGCTCCAGAAAGCGCGCAATGGCTTCGGCGAAGCCCGGGTGGCGAATCCAGTGCAGGGAGTGGGTTTGTACCGGCTCGAAGCCCCGCAGGATTTTGTGCTCTCCCTGGGCACCGGCATCAAATTTTTTCAGATTACGAGCAATGGCGTAATCGATACCCTGATAGTAGCACAGCTCAAAATGCAGAAACTCGTACTCCCGTACGCAGCCCCAGTAGCGACCGTAAAGGGTCTGGTCATCGCGAAAATACAGCGCGCAGGCAATGCGCTCGTCGTTCAGGGAGGCCACCACCATAACCAAATTTTCGCCCATGGTTTCCCCAAGCTGACTAAAAAAACCCGCTGTCAGGTAACCACCGCTGCCGCTGCGCTTGAGGTAGGTGTTTTGATATAGCCGGTAAAAAAACCGCCACAGGTCACTGTCTATATCCAGGCCCTCGACAATTTCCACGGATATGCCCTGGTCGGCAATGGCGCGCCGTTCCTTGCGCACCATTTTGCGTTTGCGTGAGACAAAGCCCACCAGGAAATCATCGAAGCTGTCGTAGTCACGGTTAAACCAGTGAAACTGGACCCCGTGACGGCGCATCAGCTCTGGATGCTCAAAATCAATGAGGGTTTGGGCATCGGGAAAGAGCAGGTGCCAACCGGAGGCATCCTGTGCCGCCGCCTGTTCCCGCGCCTGCTCAAATAAGCGGGCGCACAGTGCGGCGCGATCCACATTGTCGGCAAAGCGAACCCTGGGGCCAGTGACCGGGCTAAAGGGCGCCGCCGATACCAGCTTGGGATAATAATTCAGACCATTGCGGTGGTAGGCATCAGCCCAGGCCCAGTCAAACACATACTCACCCCAGGAATGATCCTTGCGATAGGTGGGCATAAAAGCCAGGAGTTGACCACCCTCCGTGATCGACAGGTGCTGTTCATGCCAGCCGGTGCCTGTCCCGACGCTTGCGCTATCGGCCAGGGCCTGCAAAAAGGAATCTTTTAAAAAGGGAAAACCGCTCACCTGCCGACCTTAGCACCGGGCTCAGGCGCGGGCAAACCGGCAGGTAAAAGTGGACCCTTTACCCAGGGCGCTGTCGATAAACAGCTCTCCCTGATGCCGCAACAGCACATGTTTGACAATCGCCAGCCCCAGGCCTGTGCCGCCCATCTGGGTAGAGCGGCCATCATCAGGGCGATAAAACCGCTCGGTTAAACGGGGCAAATGCCTCGAGTCAATCCCTCGACCCGTATCCTTGATCTCGACGGAGGTACTTATCTCGTCTTCGCTGATACTGACGGCGATCCCACAGCCTTCGGGATTATGCTTGACAGCGTTGTAAATCAGATTCGCAAAGGCGCTGTGCAATTCCTTGCTAGTGCCCTTAATAGCGACCGAGCCGGGGCATCTAAATGAGAACTGGTGCTTTCCTTCACTGAGGGCTTTGGCGTTTTCGATAATGGGTGGAATTAGTGCATCCAGCTGAACGGACTCTATGGCCTGTGCCGGGGTGGATTCCAGTCGCGACAGCATCATCAGGTCTTCGGTGAGCAGATTCATACGCGTGGCCTGCTGCTCCATCTGCGCCAG
>JBFHDT010000193.1:0-4911 GCA_041584575.1 Porticoccaceae bacterium | reverse complement strand
CTTTTGCGTTGCCCGTACCCGGGTTTGCACAACCTCCGGGGGGAGTGTCGTAATACACTAAGCCATAGATAATGACACCCGCGTTAAGCGACGGGCATTCACTGGTCTCGTCAAAATACAGTATTACCGGGTGATTAATGTCACCAAGATTCGTATTCCAGGGATTGGTGGCAGTAATAAAATAAACATCAGGCGACTTTAGCGCCATATCTTGAATTGCCTGGTCGTCGGCAACGACACCAAACATCGCTTCAAACAGGCTTTCCGATTCTATTTCCTCTGCTATCGCATCGGATGCGGGAAAGTCAAAATGCCCAGGATTGATACAATTCGTATCGCCAGAGTCGCTAGTGATGGAAGCAATAGCAATATCATAGGCTTGAATATCAGGGCCACCAACCACCGCACCCGCAGCAATACAATCTTCAACAATCAAAGCAGGACCCTCAAATGAAGAGGGCGTACCTAGCTTGGTGCGTGCGACTCTAGTACTGAGGGTTTTAGTTACGTGGGTCTCCGCTTGCCCGGCAACCGTAACACTAACCTCAATAATTGCAGGTTCTGCCGCTTCATCGGTGAGAAGGGTGTAAGTAATTCCCGCACCCGCCAGGCCAAAAGTATCAATGTCTTGAGCAATCGTATTGGGAGTAGTATCTCCATCGGGGTCATAAATTGCGGTAGCCGTCTCACCTGCTGCAGCGTTCTCCGTGGACTCATCCGTATTAGTCCAATCTGGTGTCAAGTCATCACTATCGGTATACCAAATTTCTAGCTGGGTAACACCATAATCCAGAGCACTATTTGCCGCGGCATAAACCTCCTTATTGCGCAGATTTACACCACTTCTTTGCTGCTCGTTAATGGCCGACTTATTCACCACCAGCGAACTAAGACTGGCGACAACCACTAATATTAAAGTAACAACCAGTGCTGCTGCACCACGCTGGTGCTTGTTTCCTTGTTTAAAACCCATATTCATCATTCCGGCCCTTTTAAGAAAAAGCACACTCAAGGCATTGTGTAATAGTGGTCATTTCTAACCTTGATTTCATCCCGCAAACGCACCGTAAAGTCGTCATCTGCCGCAAGCTCACCTTCAAGTAGCACGTTAATTTTTCGCCGTGCCAAACAAGTTTCACCACTTTCACAGGTACCGTCACCATTGCCATTGCCCACTTCAGTAATAGTGGAGCTTGGGTCAAGCTCAAATGACAGGGCTGTGATTGTTACCTCACCGTCAGTAATATCTTCCCCAGCGACACAGGTTGCAGCAGTGGTATCGCGTTCTACAGCACCACCATTAAAGCGAAAACCAAAGACTTCAGTTGCGGCATCAAAAACACCATTCTGATCCTCATCATAGCTATAGAGAATGCAACTACACTCATCAGCACCATCACCATCATCGTCAGCACAAGCGCCGCCAAGCGTGACCGTACCAAAAGCACCCATTGCTGCGACATCAACGTCAGAAAAGGTTACCGCACCCGGCGGCCAGGCATTAACGTAACCAGCGCGCTGAATTTCCCTGTGCATCACATCAAGAGTATTACGTAGTTGCTCGTTAAGCCGCACCATGCGCACATTTTCAAGGCCAGAGAAACTGATTTTAGCGAAGACAGTGAGGGCACCGGCTACAATTAAGCTCCCCACAGCCAGTCCGACCAAGAGCTCCACAAGACTTATACCCCGCTCGCGGCCTAAAGCCCTTCCCTTTGCTCTAACGACCTTTATTGGCATGCGCTATACCCCATCGTCGATGTGCTATCCACTGGGGCGCAAATTAGAACTCTGCCCATATTACTCACAACGATATCTAACCCCCAACCACCGGCTGACAAGCTAACACTGCCAGCACTAGCCGTTCCTTTAATAGCATTAAAAGTAGTGCCACCAGCAAAGTCATTGGCTATAGCCACCCCATCAAAATTAGAACCATCGACAACTTGAAGGACATTGGTACCAGCAATTGGTACCGAACACGCCCCCACTGCATCTGCCCCAACTGTACAATCACACCCGGCGGCGGCAGCGTAACCTAGACACCAAGTGCCTGTATCAACAGTAATGGACATATTAGAATCTCGAATAACAGACTCAGCCCGCGCCTTGGTAACAAGCCCATAGACCTCTTCAGCAGCTCGCTTAAGGCGGTTTTTTTCAAAAAAGTCATTAAAGGAAGGGACGGCAATAGACAATACAATAGCGATAATCGCGATAACGATCATCGCCTCGATTAAGGTAAAGCCTTGTTGGCATGATGCCTTTTTATTGTGCATGTGCTCTATTCACCGATTAAGTCCCTTGTACGGTAGCAATTTCCTCGTTTGCAAATGTTGATAGTGTTCGCAAGTCATTCACATTCATCTGACGAGGAAAGCGACCAGGGGAAAGGGATTATATCGCTGACAGACAAACCTGACTGGCCCGCCCATCTCTACAAAAAGCCTCCTATCTTTGATTATTTAGTGTGAAGGGATGAACGGGGTAAACTGGGGTACCAGCTGCCGTTGAGTAGACAGCTGGTGCTAACACTTAGTTATTTTGTTTTGTGAACTGGTGCACCCACACCAAGTCATCTTCATTCCAGGTCATGCCCTCGTGCATGCTGAGAATCACTTGTTTGTAGACTTCAAGCGCCGGATAACCTTCAGCGCGAGCATCGGCATCGCTCATGTCGCCTATACGCTGGCGCTCCAGAGAAGTCACTTCAAAACTGTCGCCTTCAAGCTTGAACGTTTCGCCAGGGTAGGCGTAGACACCATCGCGACGCTGCTGAGTCTTCTGACCAGCGCGCGCGGCGGCGACTAATTTAGGATGACGCACAAGTTTGTCAATTTCACAGGTTTTCTCTGGGTAATCACTCATGATTAGCTCTTTTACTCCTAAGATTAATGTAAAGGTTGTGGGCTTATGCCTACTTTCCACACAGGGAAACGGAAACTGCGAGCAATGACATAGCCACATAACCAAAGTCTCGCGAGCAATTCGCCCCGCACTCGCTTCACGCAGAATGCCTGTGTCACCGAAAGTGCGGCTGGCATTTTCGCTTACTTTCACCACAGTTTCACTAAGTCTGAGCTTAACTTTCGCTGCGGTTGCAGAGCTTGATGAGTAAACAGCACGATTTGAGCCGCTCAAAGCACACTGATCACGGCTTAAAGTACTAAGCCATGACAGGTACTCCTCTATGTGCGCGGCTATTCGAAGACTCATCCTTAGCTGGCTCAAAGCCAGGAGTCGATACCTGCCCCTATGCAAGCGGGCTAGCGAACAGTAAAATTGCCGCCTTTTTGTGCACACCGCTGGATCGCCAGCGAGAAACTCTTTTAAAGCTTTCTATTAAGGAACAGCCATGACCACCGCAGCCCCAAAGCCCACCGTTAAACCGGCAAACCCGAACTTCTCGTCCGGGCCTTGCAGTAAACGACCCGGCTACAATGTTGACGCCCTCGACATTTCAACCCTGGGACGCTCACACCGCTCTGCCATCGGTAAAAAAGCCCTGGCCCGCGCCTGTGCAGACACCGCCGAATTGCTTGGTCTGCCCGAGGGTTACCGTGTTGGCGTGGTACCGGCCTCGGATACCGGCGCTGTTGAGATGGCACTGTGGTCACTGCTCGGCGCCAAACCCGTCGATATTTTTGCCTGGGAATCTTTTGGCGAGGGCTGGGTCGGCGATATCACCAACCAACTCAAAATCGACAATGTCACCGTCCATCGCGCCGACTACGGTCAGTTACCCGACCTGTCTCTGTCCAACCCCGAGCACGATACTGTCTTTACCTGGAATGGCACGACATCAGGCGTCAAGGTTGTCGATGGCGAGTGGATCAGCGATGAGCGCAGTGGACTGACTATTTGCGATGCCACCTCCGCCGTTTTCGCGATGGAGTTACCCTGGCATAAACTGGATGTCATCACCTTTAGCTGGCAGAAAGTGCTCGGCGGCGAAGGCGCGCATGGCATGTTGATTCTCAGCCCCCGCGCTGTAGAGCGCCTAGAAAGCTATACCCCCGCCTGGCCCCTGCCGAAGATTTTCCGCATGACCAAAAAGGGCAAATTGAACGAAGGGATTTTCAGAGGCGAGACCATCAACACCCCCTCTATGCTCTGTGTGGCCGATTATCTCGACGCACTGGATTGGGTGCGTACCATTGGCGGCGTCGAGGCCAGCATTGCACGCTCCCAAGCCAATTTGAAAGTCATTGAAGATTTTGTTGCCGCCAACGCGTGGATTAGCTTTCTCGCGCAAGATGAGGCCACCCGCTCCAACACCAGTGTTTGCCTAACTCTCGCGCTTGAAGCCGAACAGGTTAAAGCCCTCGCCAAATTACTCGACAGCGAGGGCGTTGCCTTTGATATCGGCGCCTATCGCGATGCCCCTGCCGGTTTGCGGATTTGGTGCGGCGCCACTGTTGAACAAAGCGACCTGCAAACTCTTATGCCCTGGTTAAGCTGGGCTTACGAACAAGTCAAACAAGCCTAATTGATATTCAGCACGACGCGCTAAAACAGCGCGGCAGCCTTATTTGAGGCCCACATAAAGGAAAACCCATGTACAAAGTTCGCACCTACAATCAAATATCCAGTAAGGGGCTCGACCGTTTTCCCCGCGACGACTATGAAATCGCCAGTGAATTCGCCCAGCCCGATGCCTTTATGCTGCGTAGCCACAAGCTCCACGACGAAGAAATCCCGGACAGTTTAGTGGCGGTCGCCCGTGCCGGTGCCGGCGTTAACAATATTCCAATTGCCGATTATTCCGCTCAGGGCGTGGTGGTGTTCAACACCCCCGGTGCCAATGCCAATGCCGTCAAAGAGCTCGTTGCCGCCAGCTTGCTACTGGGTTCCCGAGATATTATTGGCGGTATTAATTACGCTCAGTCACTGACCACAATGACAGATGCT
>JBFHDT010000192.1:0-4921 GCA_041584575.1 Porticoccaceae bacterium | reverse complement strand
GATAACTGGCAAACGCTACATAGCGATGACAACGCAGTATTTGATGCCGTCATCGAGTTTCAGGGAGAGGATATTCAACCTCAGGTGAGCTGGGGCACTTCACCCGAAATGGTACTGCCGGTGAGCGGCGTGGTACCCGACCCAGAGCAAATGGACGACCCGGTGAAACGTGAGGGTGCCGCCCGTGCACTGAGCTATATGGGCTTGCAGGCTGGCCAAGCTCTCACTGATATTAAGCTGGATCGGGTGTTTATTGGTTCTTGCACCAATTCGCGCATCGAAGATTTACGCGCAGCTGCTGAAGTTGCCAAGGGTCGCAAAGTAGCCGCCAATGTCAAACAAGTATTGATTGTCCCTGGCTCTCAAGCGGTTAAAGCTCAGGCCGAGGCTGAACAGCTTGATCAGATTTTTATTGACGCGGGTATGGAATGGCGCGAACCGGGTTGCTCGATGTGCTTGGCCATGAACGCGGATAAACTGGGGGCGGGCGAACACTGTGCGTCGACCTCTAACCGAAATTTTGAAGGGCGCCAGGGCAATGGCGGTAGAACGCATTTGGTGGGCCCAGCTATGGCGGCGGCAGCGGCTGTGGCGGGGCACTTTGTTGATGTTCGTGAACTGATGTCGAACGAGACAGCTTAGGGCTAACCAGGAGGAGCAAAAATGAAAAGTTTTAAACAGCACACCGGCCTCGTGGCCCCGATAGATCGCGCTAATGTCGATACTGACATGATCATTCCCAAGCAGTTTTTAAAATCGATTAAGCGCAGCGGTTTCGGCCCAAACTTGTTCGATGAACTACGTTATCTCGATGAAGGCTTTCCTGATCAAGACAACAGTCAGCGCCCGTTGAATATGGATTTCTCCCTTAACCAACCGCGTTTTAAAGGGGCCTCTATTTTACTCGCACGCGAGAATTTTGGCTGCGGCTCTAGTCGAGAGCATGCCCCCTGGGCTCTCGACGACTACGGCTTTCGTGTCGTTATCGCCTCGAGTTTTGCCGATATATTCTATAACAACTGCTTTAAGAATGGCTTATTACCTATTGTTTTATCGAAAGATATTGTTGACAGCCTCTTTCTTGCTGTCGATGCGAACGAGGGCTACGAATTATTGATCGACCTAGAGCAACAACGCATTGATCTGCCCGATGGCACCAGCCTCAGCTTTGAAATAGATGCCTTTTACAAACAGTGCTTACTTGAAGGGCTCGATGAGATAGGCCTCACCTTGCAGGACAAAGAAAGCATTAGCGCTTTTGAGCAACAATGGCGCAAGGATAGCCCTTGGCTATTCGATGTCTTGTAGAGTTCAAAAGACTTTAAGTATGTTTAATAACCTTCTGAAAATTAAAGTTTAGGTAGTTTAAATATGAAGCGAGTAGGTATTGTTGGTTGGCGAGGCATGGTGGGCTCTGTATTAGTCGAGCGGATGTTGGCAGAGAATGACTTTTCTGACATTGAACCACTGTTTTTTACCACCTCTCAAAAAGGCCAGCCGGGGCCGGATATTGGTCAGGACGTAGCGCCTTTAGCAGATGCTTTTGATATTCAAGCCCTTCAGGCCATGGATATTATTCTCACCTGCCAGGGGGGCGATTACACCAAAGAGATCTACCCCAAACTGCGCGCTGCAGGTTGGGCTGGCGCCTGGATTGATGCTGCTTCTGCTCTACGTATGGTCGATGAATCGGTGATTGTACTCGACCCGGTGAATAGCCCGGTTATCGAGCAGTCACTGGCCAGAGGCGGCAATTGCTTTGTCGGTGGTAATTGCACCGTCAGCTTAATGTTGATGGCACTTGGCGGCCTGTTTGCCGGTGGTCATGTCGAGTGGGCCAGCGCCATGACCTATCAGGCAGCCTCCGGTGCTGGAGCGCAAAATATGCGCGAATTGATTGGCCAAATGGGTGCAATTCATAGCCACGTTGCCAGCGAGCTGGCCGACCCGGCCTCGGCTATTTTAGATATTGATCGCAAAGTGTCAGACTTTATTACTAGCGAGGCTATGCCGAAAGATAATTTCGGCTACCCGCTGGCGGGCAGTTTATTGCCCTGGATTGATACCGAACTGGAGAACGGGCAAAGCCGTGAAGAGTGGAAGGGCCAGGCTGAGACGAATAAAATCCTCGGCCGTGAAAGCAACCCTATTGCTTTAGATGGTCTATGTGTGCGCGTCGGCGCTATGCGCAGTCACAGTCAAGCGCTAACCATCAAGTTGAAAAATGACCTACCGATGGCCGATATTGAAGGTATTCTGGCCTCTGCCAACGACTGGGTGAAGGTTGTGCCTAATCACCGCGATGACAGCTTGAATGAGCTTTCACCAGCGGCGGTGAGCGGCAAGTTACACGTGCCTGTTGGTCGCTTGCGAAAAATGAATATGGGTGGTGAATATCTGTCAGCATTTACTGTCGGCGACCAATTACTCTGGGGGGCGGCTGAGCCCCTGCGTCGTATGTTGCGAATTCTTCTGGATCAATAGTCCCCTGGAACTGTTTACAACCTTTGAATCAATGATCCATAAGTGGAGTATTAAATGTCAGAACTGATTGATATTGCGGTTATCGGTGCCACGGGCGCTGTCGGCGAGGCCATTGTTGAACAGTTCGGTGAGGTCGAATTTGCCATCGGGAAAATCTATCCCGTAGCCAGTTCGGCCTCGATCGGTGACACAGCCTTAATTGCTAATCGGCCTGAGAGCATTAGCGATCTAGCCGAGTTTGATTTTTCTACAGTGCGTTTGGCTTTATTTGCTGTGCCAGCTGATGTTTCTGCACAATACGTCCCTCAGGCTGTCGATGCCGGTTGTACAGTGATTGATTGTTCCTCAGCTTTTCGCGCTGACAGCAACGTACCACTAGTGGTTGCGGCTAACTTAAGCAGCGACGAACTTGCCAGCCTTGGTGGCCAGCCAATTATTGCCACGCCAGGGAGCTTGTCCGCAGAACTCGGTTTATTACTTAAGCCGGTTAACGCAGAAGTGGAAATTGTCAGTGTTAGTGCTGTTGCCTTTATGTCCGCGTCAGATGCCGGCAAGTCTGGCGTGGCGGAGCTGGCCACGCAGTCGGCGGGTTTGCTCGGTGGTAAACCCGCCGAGGCCAGCGTCTTTGCTCATCAGACAGCGTTCAACCTGATTCCAGAAGTGGGAGGAATGGGTGAGGATGGTTGTACGACGATTGAGTCGAATACTGCCAGTGAGTTAAAGCGTTTGCTGCAGGCCAATGATATGGCTGTCGATATCTCTTGTGTTCAAGTACCAGTTTTTTACGGTAATAGTCTGTCCGTTACCATCGAAACACGCTATCCCTTTGGTGTTGATGAGCTGACACAAATCCTCAGCAATAATGAGGGCGTTGGCCTGTTTACAGGCCCTGAGCAGAGTGGGCAGCCAACCCCCGTCACTGATTTGCAAAACGCAGACAAAACCTGCGTCGGGCGTATTCGTGAGAGCAGGGCGCGAGAAAATGCGCTGAATTTGTGGATTACGTCAGATAATGTACGCAAAAGTGCGGCAAAAAACGCAATAGCTATTACCCAACTCTTGCTAGAATCCTATCTGTAATAAATGCTTACATGCCTCTACTGTTGTAAATTATGCATTTATTAGCGGTGGAGGTTGCAGGGCTTGAGGTGAAGTTCTGCGGTGGCAACAAAACCTTGTTTTGCATCACTATAAATTAGTTAAAGCTCAAGGACATAATAAGGGTAAAGGATCATGGCGTTGCGTAAATCATCTGTACTGACCGGGCTGTTTGCTCTGGGCTTCTCTTGCTGGGTTACTGCACTGGGCTTGGGGGAGTTGACATTACACTCTGCATTGGATGAGCCACTCGATGCAGAAATTGAGCTTGTCAATATCGGTGATGCCGATGAAAACCAGATTTTTGTTGCCCTGGCATCGCAGAAAGATTTTGAAAGGGCAGGTGTAACCTGGGAGTTCCACCTGCTTGAACTGGAGTTTAAGACTGATCTGTCAGATGCTGAACACCCTGTTGTTAAAGTTAGCTCCAAACAATCTATTAAAGAACCCTATCTTGATTTTGTTGCGCAATTGGAATGGCCGTCGGGTCGGCTGTTACGTGAATACACGCTGTTTCTTGATTTGCCTGTCTTTAACATCAACAAACCAACTCGGGCGACAGCGGCCGCTGTTTCGTCGCCAGCTGTCAACAAAGTAAGTCCAACACCCAAGCAGGCGAGCCGGCAATCGGTACAGACAAAGGAGGTTCCTGCGGCGGCTTCTACCGAGGAGGGAGTCAAATATCGAGTTAAAGGTGGCGATACCCTGTGGAAGATTGCTGTTCGAACTGAACTTGAGTCAACAACAGTTCAGCAACGTATGGTGGCAATTCATGCCGCAAACCCCAGTGCCTTTGTGAAAGGCAATGTGAATTTACTGAAGAAGGGTGCCGTTTTACGCTTGCCCGAGCTAGCCAGCGTTAAATCAATCAATCAGCAACAAGCTAGTCAAGCAGTAAGCGAACAAGCTCGTGCCTGGAATGAAGAGCAACAACAAAGCGCAGTTCGTGAGTTGATCGGGGATGTGCCTGCAGCTACACCCAAGGAGAAAACGGCCTCGGCAGATGGCCTGTTACGCCTGGCAACACCGACGAGCACTACAAACGCTAAGGCCTTGGGCCGCACGACTGGCAGCGAGGGTAGCTCTACCAGTTCTGAAGTCTTACAAAATGAACTGGGTATCGCACAGGAAGAACTTGATCGCTCTAAGCGAGAGAATCTTGAGCTCAAGGCAAAGTTGGCTGGCCTTGAGGCGCAATTAAGCACGACGTCTAAATTACTCGAGTTGGAAAGCGATGAGCTAAAAGCGGTTCAGCTCGGCGTTTCCACTGACGAAAAAGCTGATCAAGCTAGCAGTGAAATGGATAGCAGTTCTAGAGACGCGGATGCTAGAGCAGCGG
>JBFHDT010000191.1:0-4942 GCA_041584575.1 Porticoccaceae bacterium | reverse complement strand
ATTACTGCCCGGGCGATGGCCGGAGACATTGATTTTCAAACCAGCTTTAAAGAAAGGGTGGCGCTGTTAAAAGGCTTGAATGCGAATGTTTTGGACAAAGTAGCAGCACGTCTGGAGCTCACGGAAGGGGCGGAATATTTAATCAGCACCCTGAGATCCCTGGGGTATAAAACCGCGATTTTATCCGGCGGTTTTACTTATTTTGCCGAGGGCATTCGTCAGCGTTTGGGTATCGACTATATGTATGCCAACGAGCTCGATATCAAAGACGGTGTAGTGAGTGGTGAGGTGAGTGGGCAGATTGTCGATGGTCCACGCAAGGCGGAGTTGTTACGGCAGTTGGCGCAAACGGAAGACATTTGCCTCGAACAAACCGTAGCCGTGGGTGATGGCGCGAACGACTTGCCGATGTTGGGTATTGCTGGGTTGGGCATCGCCTTTCGCGCAAAACCTTTGGTTAAGGCCAATGCGAAGCAGGCAATTTCAAATATTGGCCTCGATGGTGTGCTCTACTTAATGGGTATTCGCGATCGTGAGTCAATGTTGGGGCAACTCGAAAACTAATGGTTGTTTTTTTTACTGAACACAGCGTATAACCTTGACAGTAACTGTGACAGAAAATAATCTGGAACATAATAATAATTGCCCAGAGATTCTCTCGGGTTATAACACGGAGCAAGACCATGAAAGCAGCTGTCCTCGAAGCCTTTAGAACGCCCATGAAAGTCCACAACAACTGGCCCGAACCTAAGTGCGGGCCGGACGATGCCATTATTAAAGTGGCGGCCAACGGTGTTTGTCGTAGCGATTGCCATGTGTGCGATGGTGATTGGGAGTGGATTGGCCTGCAGCCTGAATTGCCCCATGTCATTGGCCATGAATTCTGTGGTGTGGTCGAAGAAGTCGGTAAAAATGTGACGGCCTATAAGGCGGGTGACAGGGTGATTTGCCCCTTCATTTTTGGTTGTGGTAACTGCACTCACTGTCATTCTGGCCATCAAAATGTTTGCATTAACGCCAATCTTGCTGGCTTTGGCTGTTCGGGCGGTTACGGTGAATACGCCCATGTTGTCGGAGCCGATCTCAACCTGGTGTCACTGGATGAATCGATAGATTTTGTTGAAGCTGCAAGCATGGGCTGTCGTTTTATGACCTCTTTTCACGGTATTGTCGACCAGGCAAAAGTGGGTGCTGGTGATTGGGTAGCGATCCACGGTTGTGGTGGTATTGGCCTTGCGGCAACGCAAATTGCCAACGCGCTTGGCGCCAATGTTGTGGCTGTTGATATTAATGACCAAAATTTGGAAATGGCCAAGAAGATGGGTGCCGTTGCAACAGTGAATGCCTCAAGTGGCAATGTTGGCGAGGCGGTTGTTGAAATTACCGGTGGCGGCGCGCATATCTCCGTCGATGCCCTGGGTATTGCCACCACCTGTTTAAACTCAGTAATGAGTCTGCGTTCACGCGGCCGGCACCTGCAAATTGGTTTGACCACACAGGCGGAGAAGGGCTTTATAGCGCTACCTATCGACGTTATGGTTGCTCGAGAAATTGAGTTTGTCGGTACTATCGGTATGCAGCCCCAGCGCTACCCAGCGATGTTGAATATGGTCAAATCTGGAAAGCTAACGCCCGGAGCGATGGTGACTAATGTCATTGGTGTAGAAGAGGCTGCCTCTGTCATTGACTCTATGCACGGTTTCGGTAATGTCGGTACGACGGTTGTTAAGTGGTAAGTTAATAGTAAAGCGAAAAAGCCGCGTTCTTCGGAGCGCGGCTTTTTTTTGATTTTTTTATGCCAATTATTAAAGTCATTTTGTAATTTTAAGATTATGACTACGCTATTTTGTCGTTGATGAAATTGAGTAATAAAACATGCAGATAAAGGGTGCCTTAACACTCTTCAGTCAAAAATAGTACCCATGGGTCAGTGATTTTACCCGCTTCAGGCTATCGCACAATAGAATGCTGGTTTAATTTAGGTGATCATATAAGCCAATTATAATGAGTAAATTCAGGAGGGTTAGACACACATGCCTCATACAAACCCGGTAGCCATTGCCGCCGTATCTGAAATGAAACCTGGCCGTTATCCCGATAAGGATGGTTATGACCTCTACATTGAAGTCATACGTCAGTTTCTTGCCGAATGGTCCCTTAAGCCCGGTGATATTCAAGGTTTACTGGCTTGTCCCTCAGGCATGGCTGGTGGTGGTAGCAATGATATTTTTGTCCACGAGCAGCTCTATGAAGAACTCGGCATTAAACCCTTGTTCGCCGATACGATGAATGCGGGTGGTTCCACCTATGGCTTGATGGTGCAGCGGGCGGTGCTCGCTATCCAGCAAGGTAAAGTCGATAGCGTACTGTGTGTCGGCGCGGGTAAGTTTCCCAAAGTGAGTACGGGTGGCGCTGAGTCTATGGCGCGCATGGTTAGCCATGAAATTTATGAGTTTCCCTACGGGACGTTTATACCCGCACTTTATGCGCAAGTGGCTACCCGGCACATGCACGAATACGGGACGACAGCGGAGCAATTGGCCGAGGTTTGCGTCTCGAGCCGTGAGTGGGCCTTGTTAAACCCCGATGCCAGCACCTATGGTGGCGAAGCCCTAACCGTTGAAAAAGTCAGGCAGTCACGACCTATCGCCTCACCCTTTAATCTTTACGATTGCTCCATTCCCCTGGAGGGCGGCGCTGCATTTCTGGTGTGCAATGAGGCCTACGCTAAACGCCTCAATCAACAACCCGCCTATGTGCTGGGCATGGGTGAATTTCATAACCATCGCAACATTCACCAGGCAACAAGTTTGACCGATATCGGCTGCAGTAAGTCGGGCCAGCAAGCCTATGCGATGGCGGGCATGCGCCCTAGTGATATGGACTTCGCTGAAATCTACGATGCCTTTAGCATTAATCCGTTGGTGTTTATGGAGGAACTGGGGCTTTGTCCACAAGGCAAGGGCGGTGAATTTTTCCAGTCCGGTGCAGCGCGACCGGGTGGTGATTTTCCGGTTAATACCTTTGGCGGCTTATTGTCATTTGGCCACACTGGCGATGCCTCGGGGATGTCGATGATTGTTGAGGGCATACGTCAGATCATGGGTATTGCTGGCGAGCGTCAGCTCGACAAAGCCAATGCCGGTATCGTGCATTCCTACGGTGGCATGATGAGTGAGCATTCAACATTAATTCTGGGTCGCAGTGCTTAAACATTAATGAATGGGTTGAAAATAATAGGTAAAAAGTATGAATGATTTAACGCCGGCAGCGGCAACGCCTCCTGCCAAACCCCAACCGCGAATTACTGACTGCGCAGCGCCTTATTGGCAGCATGCCAAAGATGACAAGCTGGTGCTGCCCTATTGTGGCGAATGTGACGCCAGTTTTTATTATCCGCGCCTTTGGTGCCCCACTTGTTTTAACCAGGACATCAGCTGGAAGCAGCTCAGTGGTAAAGGCACGGTCTATAGCTTCTCCGTCATTTACCAATCGCCATTACCGTCTTATCAGGCGGACCTGCCCTATGTGCTGGCCATTATTGAATTGGACGAAGGCCCGCGAATGATGGCCAACGTGCTTAATTGTGATGTCGATAAGGTGCGTGTGGATATGGCGGTTGAAGTGTTGTTTGAAACGCGGGGTGATATGAAAATTCCGCAATTTCAGCCTGTATAGATAGAGATAACGAGTGAGGATGTAGCGATGAGTGAAACATTTAACGAGCCTTTCCCGCTGGCTTACGGCGCCTATGAAGATGCCATCAAACTGCTGAATAAACCGGGTAAAAACGTTATTGCAGAATTTTCCGTGAACTGGGAAATGATCAAGGTTTATTGCTCCATGGTGGAAGATGGCAACGCCAGTTATTGGGACGAAGACTATGCCAATAAACAATGGGGCGGCATTGTAGCGCCACCGGGGCTATTGCTGACCTGGGCCATGGCCTTGCAGTGGCACCCCGAAAAAGAACGGGAACACTATTTTATTGCCATGAAGATACCGCTGCCAGGTGATACGTTAATTAATGTAGCGACGGATACTGAATTTTATCGTCACCTGTATTTGGGTGATCGCATTTCAGTTGTCGATGAGCTAATTGATGTCTCGGAAGAAAAGAAAACCCGTTTAGGCGTAGGCCATTTTTTAACCACTAAAGCGCAATTCTTTAATCAACGCGAACAGCTCATTGCTGAGCAAACCAATAGCTTATTTCGATATTACGTACCGGAGGGTGAATCATGAGTCGCGACATTACCTTTAAATACTGGAATGAAATTAGCGAAGGAGACGTGGTTACACCCGTCACTATGGACGTCCCCTTCGAGCGGGTGATTCTTGATGCAGCTGCCACACAGGATTATTTCCCAGGACACCATAATCCAGCCTACGCCCGACATCAGGGGCAAAAAGAAATCTATTTAAATACCATGGCGATTGAAGGTTTTATCGATAGAGTTGTCACGGACTGGGCTGGCCCCCACGTCTTTATTCGCAAACGACAAATGCAAATGCGTAGCTCCATCTATGCGGGTGACACCTTACAAGGCGAGGGCACGGTCGAAAAGTGTTACAACGAAAATGATCAGCATTTGGTGGACGTAAAAATTAATATATCTACCCAGAGTGGACTTTGCGTGCCGGCTGCCCTGACGCTTGAATTGCCAGCTGATAGACCTTCTTAAGTTGTTCAACACTAAAAATAAATAGCAATTAGGGATTATTATGGCTTTAAGCAGCTTTACTTCGTGGTTCGATCAACCTCTTTCCGGGCAATACTATAATGAAGATCACGAAGCATGGCGTCGTGCTCTGCGCAGTTTTGTCGATAAAGAAATTTCTCCCTTTGTTGAAGAATGGGAAGAGGCGGAAACCTTTCCACGGGAGCTTTACAAGAAGGCTGCCGATATTGGATTGTTGCAGTTGGGCTACCCTGAGGCGT
>JBFHDT010000190.1:0-4988 GCA_041584575.1 Porticoccaceae bacterium | reverse complement strand
GCTTAAGGTATCTATTAATTGATGGTTCAACAACACGGCACTGACATCTTTAGTGAGCATAAAAGTATCTTTGCCCATCAGTCGCAAAAACCCGGGGCCGGTATTCCCCCCCAAACGGCTGCCGCGCTTTTTCAGCTCAAACCACAACTCGACGATGGACTCTTCAGGCCAGTCGGCAATATAAGCGGCAAAGCTACCCTGGCTGCGCTGCATATCACAAATATACAGCGCGTTATCGCGCACCGACTGTATTTTGGTGCGATGGCGCACGATGCGCGTGTCCTGCATTAATTCGTCAATGCGATCATTGGAATAGTTGGCCAGTGCCAATGGCACAAAGCCAGCGAAAACGGTTTCAAAATCTGGCCACTTTTTCGCGATCACCTTCCAGGAAAAACCCGCCCGAAACACACAGCGGGCCATGGCCGACAGATAACGGTCATCGCCCGTGGCCCGCAGTGTTTGCGCCGTATTCACCTCTGGTAGCAAAGCCAGAATCTTCTCTTCACCCCAATTTTGCAGAGCCGTTTCGTACAGTGTTTGAAAGGAAACCATAGGCTGCAAGTACTCATGTTTGCCGAGTTAAAGCGCGCAATATAACCGTGTTTAAATAGCAAATACATGGTCGAGCTTTTCTTACCGAAATAGTTACGTTAATTGTTAAAGTAAAAGCCGGTTGCAATCGCCGCCACTGCCACTAAAATCCCCAGTCCGAACACAGGCTGAGCAATAATGAATATTCGCGAAACACTGATCCAACACGTCAGACTGGCAATGACAGCCGCCGGTATTCCCCCCGAGTTGCCCGCTAATGTCGCCACCAGTACGCGACCGGAGTTTGGTGACTTTCAGGCCAACGGCGCTCTTGCCGCCGCCAAGCGACTGAAGCTCAAGCCCCGTGATTTGGCCGCCGATATCGTTGCCAACCTCAAGCTGGAAGGCATTGCCGACAAAGTCGAAATCGCCGGCCCCGGTTTTATCAACATCCACCTTAGCGATGATCATCTCGCTACCACGCTAAGCCAGACTAATCCTGCACAAGCCAGTGCCCCGGAGCAAGTACAAACTGTGGTCGTCGATTATTCGTCACCCAACCTGGCGAAGGAAATGCACGTCGGCCATTTGCGTAGCACCATTATTGGTGACGCCATCGCCCGGGTACTCGAACACCTCGGCCATACGGTCATTCGCCAAAATCACATGGGTGACTGGGGCACTCAATTTGGCATGTTGATCGCCGAACTCGAAGAGCAACTGGGTGAGGGGGAAAAACCGGAGTTAGCCTTAAACGATCTCGAAGGCTTCTATCAGCAGTCTAAACGCCACTTTGACGACGACCCGGCCTTTGCGGACAAAGCCCGCCAATATGTTGTCAGCCTGCAATCGGGTGACGCCCATTGCTTAGCCCTGTGGCAGCAGTTTATCGATATTTCTGTCGAGCATAGTGAAGCGCTTTATCGCCAACTCAACGTCACCCTCGGCCACGAGCATATCCGCCCCGAGAGCGCCTATAACGACGACTTGCCCCAGATACTGACAGACCTGCAAAACGCAGGACTGGCGTGTGAAAGCGAGGGTGCACAAGTGGTGTTTCTCGACGAACTGGCCGACAAAAAAGGCAACCCGAGTCCGGTGATTGTGCAAAAGTCCGATGGTGGTTTTCTCTATGCCACCAGTGATCTGGCCGCCCTACGCTATCGCAGCCAGACTTTAAAAGCCGACCGCGCCCTGTACTTTATTGATGCTCGTCAAAGCCTGCACATGAAGCAGGTTTTCAGCGTCGCCCGCAAAGCCGGTTTTGTCGACCCGACAATGAAACTCGAACACCTGCCCTTTGGCACGATGATGGGCGAAGATGGCAAACCCTTTAAAACCCGTAGTGGCGGCACGGTTAAACTCGCCGATTTATTAGTTGAAGCTTTAAAAAGAGCAGAACAATTAATCGCTGAAAAAAACCCCGAACTCGACGTAGCAACCCGCAAAGAAATCGCCCGCAAAGTCGGTATTGGCGCGGTGAAATATGCCGACCTCAGCAAAACCCGCACCAACGATTACATTTTCAACTGGGACGCCATGCTGAGTTTTGAAGGCAACACCGCTCCCTACCTCCAATACGCCTACTCACGTATTTGCAGTGTCTTTCGTAAAGCAGAATTAGAGCGCGAGCAGGTCGCAGGCGAAATTCGCATCACCACCCCCCAGGAAAAAACCCTGGCCTTAAGTTTACTCAGCTTTGACGAAACCCTAAAAGCCGTTGCCGAAGACGGCTACCCACACACGCTATGTAACTACCTTTACGACCTCGCCAGTGCCTATATGAGTTTCTACGAACACTGCCCGATATTGCGTTCAGATATTGGTGAAGAGACGCGTGCCAGCCGACTACAATTGAGTAATACCACGGCAAATACCTTGCAAAAAGGTTTGGAATTACTGGGTATTGAAACTATGGAGCGTATGTAAGTACGCTCCAGCTTATAGAAGGATCTATGGGCTGGTGCTAGCCACGCAAAGCCGGTCCTTCTTTCTAGTATCATTTTAGCGTCGTGCGACAATAACGTTCATCTTCGTTTTAAGCCTTAGCACCCCCGATTTTAGCAACTGATTTTTAAGTAAAACTCATAATCCCTGTTCATTAACACGCCTCCCATTGTCATTCGTCAAAACACAGTGTCGCTAGACCGTGCCATAATCCTCGGAGACCTTCGTAGCAAGCGCCACGATTCATCTGCAACAACAAGGAAAGCCATCTAGCAATGACATCAACGACAACATGGGTACTACGTACAGCCGGCATTACCGCGCTCGGTATCATCCTCTTTCTTGCCTGGCAAGCATTGCAACCGAATGGGCTACCTGAGGGTATAGCCGGCAGCAATGGCCGGATAGAAGCCGTAGAGATTGATCTGGCAAGTAAAACACCCGGCCGCATCGCCGACATTTTCGTTAGCGAAGGTGACTTCATTCAAGCCGGCCAAGTGTTGGCGATAATGGATAGTCGCGTACTGGACGCGCAACTGCGTGAAGCCCAGGCTAATTTACAGAAGGCAGAAATTGGCGTGGCCACCAGCCAAAGTCGCATTACCCAGCGTGAAGCCGAAAAAGCTGCGGCCCAGGCCATTGTGGCACAGCGTGAGGCTGCACTGACCGTGGCACGAAAACGCCTGGCCCGCTCCGAAGAACTTGCGCTAAAAGATGCCGTTTCTCAATCAGTGCTCGATGACGATCGCGCACTTTTCCTCAGCGCTAAAGCCGCTGTCAGTGCAGCGAAAGCTCAGGTAGCGGCAAGCGAGGCCGCCCTCAACTTCGCCAAATCTCTGTTGATTTCAGCCCAGGCTGAAGTTGCGGCAGAAACGGCTTCGGTGGAACGCATTCAGACAGACATTCACGATAGTGCACTCAAAGCACCACGTGATGGCCGTGTGCAATATCGCGTCGCCCAACCGGGTGAAGTTCTCAACGCAGGTGCGACAGTCCTCAACCTGGTAGATCTTAGCGATGTCTATATGACGTTTTTCCTGGCCACCGAAAATGCCGGGCGTATACCCCTGGGAGCAGAGGTGCGAATCATTCTCGACGCCATACCTCAGTATGTCATGCCCGCCAAAATATCCTTTGTGTCATCGGTGGCCCAGTTCACCCCCAAAAGCGTTGAGACAGCGGAAGAACGCCAAAAGCTGGTATTTCGCATTAAGGCGCAAATAGACCCGACGCTATTACGTGAGCACATTGAACAGGTGAAAACCGGCGTACCTGGCATGGCTTATGTGCGCATTGAAGATCGTCCCTGGCCTGCTGAACTGCAAATCAAGCTGCCAGAATAGACATGACTCTGCATCAAAACAGCGCTACAACAAGTTCTGTCGCCGTAGCTAGCCTTAAGCAACTCACTTTGCGCTACGGTAAAGTGAGTGCTCTCGACGGTGTTAATCTTGATATTCCCGCCGGTTGCATGGCTGGACTGATCGGCCCCGACGGCGTGGGTAAATCGAGTTTGCTGGCACTACTTGCAGGTGCCCGAGTGATGCAGCAAGGGCAGCTTGAGGTACTTGGCAGTGATATGCGTTCTGCCAAACTTCGCCGACAAATCTGCCCACGTATTGCCTACATGCCCCAGGGTTTAGGTAAAAACCTTTACCCCTCGCTGTCAGTCCTTGAAAACATCAATTTCTTTGGTCGTCTCTTTGGTCACGATGGCGAAGAGCTGGCTAAACGCAGTGCCGTACTCACCCACGCCACAGGACTCTCTCCTTTTCTTTCGCGACCTGTCAACAAACTCTCCGGCGGCATGAAGCAAAAGCTCGGCCTGTGCTGTGCCTTAATTCACGACCCGGACTTACTCATCCTTGACGAACCCACGACGGGTGTAGACCCTCTGTCGCGCCGTTTATTCTGGGAATTAATTGATAGTATTCGTCAGGAACGCCCCCAGATGAGCGTACTGGTCGCCACCGCTTACATGGAAGAGGCCTCGCACTTTAACTGGCTGGCAATGATGGATGCCGGGCGAATATTAGCTACGGGCACACCCGACGAGCTACTTGAACGTACCGATACCCACTCGTTAGAAGCAGCGTTTATCGCCCTATTGCCAGAGAAAAAGCGTCGCAATTATCAAGCCGTGGATATTCCACCACTGGTATCTGACGCTACCAGTGGGACCGATTTTGCCATTGAGGCAAAAGACCTGACCATGCGTTTTGGTGACTTTACCGCCGTCGATCACGTCAATTTACAGATACAAGGCGGAGAAATTTTCGGCTTTGTCGGCTCCAATGGTTGTGGCAAAACCACCACCATGAAGATGTTAACGGGGCTGCTACCACCCAGCGAAGGGCAGGGCTACTTGTTTGGCCAGGAGGTCAACCCCCGCGACCTGGCAACCCGTCGTCGAGTCGGTTTTATGACCCAATCTTTTTCTTTGTACAGCGAGCTAACTGTTGTGCAAAACCTGACGCTGCATGCGCAGCTGTACCATGTGCCGACCG
>JBFHDT010000189.1:0-5013 GCA_041584575.1 Porticoccaceae bacterium | reverse complement strand
CGACGACGAGCTGGGCTGCCTCGAGTCGAAACTCCGGGCTAAATGTTGGTCTTGTACGCTTGCTCATTGATCACCAATTTTACTGATGAGGCGAGCTTATCACCTCTAATTAGGCGGCCAAATTAACTATGCCACTACATATGTTGACTCCGGCCCCTACCAACCCTCGCCGAAATTCGGCCCATCAGTCCCCACGTAAATACCTGCCGCTTTAGACTCTCCTCTACTACATCCTATACTCTATTTACCCTACCCTTTATATTGCCTTTGTATTCATCAACATTCGCCATATTCACAGTGTTAGTATGCCCAGATAAAGCGCTTAGCCAATGATCGCCAATCAACACCCGGCAATAAAATCTCAGTTAAAATCCAGAGAATCATTCATGAATAAACAACTTTTCGCCCTAAGGATCACCTTGTTTGGCAGCCTGTTCTGTCTGTTATTACTCGGTGGCTGTGACAGCAAGAGCCCAGAGGAAAAAAGCAATCCATCGGGTCTTGCTTTGCAAGGCATGGACTTGGAGGTTCGCCCACAAGATGATTTTTTCGCCTACGCCAATGGCCGCTGGATGCGCGAAACCGAAATACCTGCTGATAAATCATCCTGGGGGTCTTTTAATATTCTCCATGAAAAGAGCCTCGACCAATTACAGGTCATTATTCAGGAGGCCGCTAACAACGAGACTGAAGACGCCACCCAACAGAGCATTGGCAACTACTACAAAGCCTTTCAGGACACTGAAGCGATCGACGAACTCGGCCTGTCACCCCTGTCTACAGAATTAGTGATGATCGAAATCATGGAAACTCACGCCGATGTTGCCAGCTACTTTGGCCGCAGTAATGTTTTTGGTATCGATTCACCTTTAAATTTCTGGATCGATCAAGATGCGAAAGACTCTACCCAATACATTGTCTATTTCACTCAGTCCGGTCTCGGCTTGCCCGATCGAGACTACTATTTTGATGAAACAGAACGTGGGCAGGAAATTCTGAAAAAATACCGCGCCTATATTGATCAATTAATGACTCTGGCGAAAGCCAAAATCGGCGAACAAACCGTCGACAACATTATTGCTATTGAAACGGCACTAGCGGAGAAACACTGGACCCAAGTCGACAATCGCGACAGAGACCTTACCTACAACAAGCTCAGTAATACAGCCCTGCAAGCACTGCTACCCAACTACCAACTCACACTGTTTCTCGACGGTCTGGGCATTGGCGAACAGAGCGAGGTGATTGTTCGCCAACCCTCTTACGCCCAGGCTCTGGACCAGATATTCACTGACACCAGCGTTAAGCAATGGCAAGATTATCTACGCTTTAAAGTGCTCAGCACCTATGCCCCCTATTTGCCCGAGGCCTATGAGCAACTGAGTTTTGATTTTTATCAGCGTACCCTGAGCGGCCAACCCGAGCAGCAACCTCGCTGGAAGCGCGCTGTTAACAGCATTAACTCTAATATCGGCGAATTGCTCGGCCAGCTTTATGTCGCCAAACACTTCCCCCCCGAAGCTAAGGGACGTATGGTCGAACTGGTCGACCAGTTAATTGCAGCCTATCGCCTGTCGATCAGCGAACTGGAGTGGATGAGCCCCGCTACTCGAGAAAAGGCCCTGGAAAAACTCGCCACCTTCACACCCAAAATTGGCTACCCCGATAAGTGGAAAGATTATTCCAGCCTTGAAATAAAGGCCGACGAATTACTCGGCAATATTCGCCGTGCCAATCAATTTAACCATCAACTTCAAATCGACAAGCTTGGCAAAGCGGTCGATCGGAGCGAATGGTTTATGGCGCCGCAAAAGGTTAATGCTTACTATAATCCGGGCATGAACGAAATCGTCTTTCCCGCTGCCATTTTGCAGCCACCTTTCTTCGATATTAATGCCGATGATGCCGTTAATTACGGCGGTATTGGTGGTGTGATTGGCCACGAAATTGGCCACGGTTTTGACGATCAGGGCAGTAAATACACGGGTGAAGGTAACCTGGAAAACTGGTGGACGGATGAAGACCGAAAAAACTTTGAGCAACGTACTCTTAACTTAATTGCCCAATATTCCAATTACGAACCCCTGCCCGATCTGCCCATCAATGGCGAATTAACCCTCGGTGAGAACATTGGTGACTTGGGAGGTCTAAGCATTGCCCTTAAAGCCTATGAATTGTCCCTGGAGGGAAAACCTGCCCCCAAGATAGGCAAATTTTCCGGACAACAACGAGTCTTTCTTGGTTGGGCACAGGCCTGGCGAGTCAAACGCCGACCCGAGTTGACAGAGCGCTTGATAAAAACTGATCCTCATTCACCTCCAAAATATAGAGTCAATGGTGTGGTCCCAAATATTGATGCCTTCTATTCAGCCTTTGATGTGCAGGAAGGTGATGGTATGTATCTATCACCTGAACAGCGAGTTAGAATCTGGTAATCAAGGATGAGGGAGCGTAATCAACAGGGATGATTCTTGATTAAAAACATCAAAAACCTTCACGTTTAAATACCATAGTCAATCATAGAGGATGACGCATGAAGCACACTATTATCAAAAATATCACTCACGTGGTTCTTGGCTCTGCACTGTTTCTAAGCGCAAGTGCGTATGCACAAGAATGTGCTACAGGTTCTTTCCCTGTCCCTGTAAAAGGAAATATTATAAACAACGGCCAAAACGCTGAGGAAGTCGGTGTCAGTACTCTAGGCGTCGTGAAACTTAAACTAGGGAAAAGACCCAATGTTCTAGCTCGTATGAAATGTGGAATTATCGGCGTCAGCGCCGCAACGGAGGCTGAACCTTTTGCCTTTACACACACCCTCAGCTGTAATGATGACAATGCCATTTATCTTGGCCCTGACTTTGGATTTCAAAACGCTCACTCGCAGCTAACGCTTGACACCTACGGCGACTTATCAATTGAAGGAAGCTGTGCCCCTATATCTGATGGCATTTATGGCTCCTTTGTCGAATATTCCAGCCCCTCAGCGAGCAACACGGGGAGAGGGTTATTCACGGGCGTAACGGAAGGCGAAATTGTTATTGAGGGCGATATCAACTGCCTTGGTTCCATCGATATGACCTTTCAAGGCTACATCTGCATGACTCCGCCTGCGCAATAAAGTCAGTCACCACGCAGCCACAAAAAAGCCCGCTACTGAGCGGGCTTTTTTGTGGCTAAATAAAATGAATACTCAGGGCAAACCATCAAACTCAGCGCCTTCTTTCTCGGTCGGCATTAAGTCTTCGCGGCTAATATCCATGGCCAGCAGTATATTTGCCGCGACATAAATCGATGAATAAGTACCCACCGCTACGCCCACGATCAAAGCAATTGAAAAGTTGTGAATAAGCTCACCACCAATAAAGAACAAGGCAAAGAGTACCAATAAGGTCGTTAAGGAGGTAATAATCGTGCGGCCAAGAGTTTGGGTCAGCGACTCATTAATTACCCCAGCAGCATCAACTTCGCGCAGCAGGCGAAAGTTTTCGCGAATGCGGTCAGATACCACGATGGTGTCATTCAAGGAGTAACCGATTACCGCCAACACTGCCGCCAGCACGGTGAGATCAAACTCAACATTAAACAGCGAAAAGAAACCGAGAGTAATAACCACATCGTGAATCAACGCGCAAACCGCCGCAACGGAGAATTTGTACTGAAAGCGAATCGCCACATAGAGCATCACTACCGCAAGGGCGGCGAGCATTCCCAGGCCACCGTCGTCACGTAATTCTTCGCCGATTTGCGGGCCGACGAACTCAATGCGGCGCAGTTCTACCGCCGGATTGGCCACTTTAAGTACTGTCATCACCTGGTCGGATAAGCCCGCCTCGGGCTGGCCCTGCAGACGTATCAAGATTTCACTCTCGGTGCCAAAGTGCACGACCACCGGGTTCTTAAAGCCGCCCTGTTCTAACGATGAACGCACTCCATTTAAATCCGCCGCTTGCGGATAGGCCACTTCTATTTGCGTGCCCCCGGTAAAGTCCAGGCCTAGCACTAAGCCTTTTGTTGCCAGAGAGCCAATAGCCACAATTAGCAGTATTACCGAACCTATCGCTGCCAGGCGGCGGCGCCCCATAAAGTTGTAAATAACCTGTTCGCTCATAATCGCGTTCCAGTTGCCTTCATTAAAGGACTAAATCCAAAGCTTCTCAACGTTTCGGCCACCATAAACCAAATTGGCCAATGCCCGTGTACCCATAATCGCGGTAAACATAGAGGTTAAAATACCCAGTGACAAGGTCACGGCAAAACCCTGAACCGGGCCAGAGCCAACGGCGTAAAGAATAACCGCAACAATCAGTGTCGTGATATTGGCATCGATAATCGACACAAAGGCGCGGTCATAACCGGCATGGATGGCTCCCTGTACAGTCTCGCCGTTTTTTAATTCTTCACGAATGCGAGAGAAAATAAGCACGTTGGCATCGACCGCCATACCGACCGTCAACACGATGCCAGCAATACCGGGCAGGGTCAGTGTTCCACCCAGCAGAGACATGGCCGCGATAAGCAGCACCAGGTTTAAGCCCAGGGCCAAGTTGGCAAATAGACCAAAGACACGGTAATAAACCAGCATGAATAAAGCCACGATCGCTAATCCGAACTGTACCGATTGAATGCCGATGGCAATATTTTCCGCACCCAGTGAAGGGCCAATCGTGCGCTCTTCAACAAAATACATGGGGGCAGCCAAGGCACCGGCTCGCAGTAAAAGAGCCAATTCGGAGGCCTCACCAGGGCTGTCAAGGCCGGTCACCCGAAACTGCACACCCAGGGCACTTTGAATAGTTGCCAGACTAATAATCGTTTTTTCAACATAGGGCACGGCAACGGACACGTCTTCGCCCGCCTCATTGCGCTGTGTTTCAAGCCGCGCTTTCGACTCAATAAATAACACACCCAGGGCGCGCTTGATGTTATTGCGTGTCGCATAGTGCATGGCTCGACCACCGCTTGCATCGAGAGTGATATCGACCTGAGGCATCCCATTTTCATCATAACCGG
>JBFHDT010000188.1:0-5035 GCA_041584575.1 Porticoccaceae bacterium | reverse complement strand
GGTCAACTCGCCGATGATCAGCGACCCCCTACACCGTCTCGATTGCTGTGTAATGAGTGATGGCGGCGGGGCGGTCATTGTTGTCGCCCCGGAAATTGCGGCTCAGTTAAAGCGCCCTACCGTCAAAGTACTCGGTGCTGGCGAAGCCATAAAACATCTCAATGGTGGCAAAATCGATTTAACCTACTCTGGCGCACGCTGGTCGGGACCAAAAGCATTTGAAGAAGCGGGTGTAACACCGGCTGATATTAAATACGCTTCTATATATGATTCCTTCACCATCACAGTGGTTGAGACTCTCGAAGATCTCGGTTTTTGTGCTAAGGGCGAGGGTGGCAAATTTGTCGCCGACGGCAACCTGATTTCCGGTGTCGGTAAATTGCCCTTTAATACCGATGGTGGTGGGTTATGTAACAACCACCCGACCGATCGGGGGGGCATAACCAAAGTTATTGAAGCGGTGCGCCAGGTGCGTGGCGAAGCCCACCCAAAAGTACAGGTGGCCAACTGCGATATTGCTCTGGCCCACGGTACGGGAGGTCTGTTGGGCTCGCGAATGGGCAGCGCAACCTTGATTCTGGGAGGAGCGGACGCATGAGCGAGTTAAACGGCATGAATCGACCCAGCAAAGTGAAGGCACCCAGGGTCAATGATGAAACGAAAGATTTTTGGGCCGCAACGGCTGAGGGAAAATTACTCGTTAAGCATTGCAAGGGCTGTGATGAAAACCATTTTTACCCGCGCACCTTTTGCCCCTTTTGTTTCAGTGATGATACCGAGTATTTAGAAACAGCGGGGCGGGGCACGATTTACACGTACAGCGTTATGCGTAGAACGAAAGAGCCATGGGCCATTGCCTATGTGACTCTCGACGAAGGCCCAACGGTGATGACCAATTTAATTGATTGTGATTTCGACAAGCTTGAAATTGGCCAGGCCGTTAAAGTGGCATTTATTGACACCGGTGAAGGTACGGCTCTGCCGTTTTTTGCACCGGCCTGATTGGGTTTTATTTTTTAAATCAATAGACGAGTGGTAGGTATTTAGTGAAAAACTTCAAAATTGCAGTATTGGCCGGTGATGGTATCGGCCCGGAAATTATGGCAGAAGCACTTAAAGTATTGAAAGTTATTGAGGCACGCAATGATGTGAGCTTTGAACTGATGCCCGCTGCCTTTGGTGCCAACGCTTATTTCGAGTGCGGGCATCCTTTCCCACAAGCGACTATCGATATTTGTGATGCTGCCGATGCCATTCTCAAGGGCCCTATTGGCTTGAGCCATGAAGAGTCCCAAAAAATCCCCGTCGACATGTTGCCTGAACGCGCAGCACTGTTGCCGATGCGTCGTCGCTACAACACCTTTGCCAATTTTCGCCCGGTGTCACTGCCTAAAGCCCTGGCCCATTTTTCGCCGCTTAAGCCGGAAATTATTGGTGAAGGCATCGATTTGATTATGGTGCGCGAGCTGGTGGGCGGTCTTTATTTTGGTGAAAAAGAAGAGGGCGTTAATGACGAAGGTTTGCGCTATGTGCGCGAAACACTCGAATACGACGAAGGCCAAATTAAGCGTATTCTCCATGAAGCCTTTAAAATTGCCATGCGCCGCAAGAAGGTATTACACAATATTCACAAAAGTAATGTCTTGAAGTCGAGTGTGTTGTGGAACCAAATTATCGAAGAGATTGCGCCGCAATATCCTGAGGTAAAGATTGTCCACATTCTGGTTGACGCTGCTGCAACCCTACTGTGTTTAAACCCCACCCAATTCGATGTCATGGTGATGGAGAATATGTTTGGCGATATTCTGAGTGACCAGGGCGGCGGTATTCTTGGTTCTCTCGGTTTAATGCCTTCTGCTTGTCTGGGGCCGGATAAGGCTTACTACGAGCCCTCCCATGGTTCTGCACCGGATATCGCCGGCAAGAATATTGCCAACCCTTATTCGATGATAGGCTCGGTGGCGATGATGCTGGAAAACAGCTTCGATATGCTCGACGAAGCGGAAAATGTTTGGGCTGCTATGCAAGGTGTTTTTGCGGATGGCTTTTCAACCGCTGATTTAAGTAAGCCGGGTTCCGGTGTCACCATGATCAGCACTCAGGATTTTGGAAAACGTGTGGTGGCTAAGCTAGAGGCGCAAACGACCTAAAACCTAGTGCAGCCCTGGCTGAGAGTGAATTCCGATAAAAATTGCCCATAAAAAGGGATAATATTGCCATCTAAAAACTCTCAGCCTCCCATCGAGGGATGCACCTGGTAGCGTCTTTGAATGCGTGGGCTTGGTTTTTGGCACGCCTCAGCACCACTATGGCGGGTAGGTTGAGCGACCTATCGGTGGTGCTGTTTGTAAAGGGTGCAAAGAGTGTAAAGAGCGGGCTGATTCGCGACACTCCCTGGCTCTTTGTAGAAGCTGAAGCCGAATCAGGCGTATTTGCTATTGTCACCTCCAATTTTGGCCAGGGCCATAACCCAGCCTGGTACTACAATTTCAAGGTCCATCCTCAAGTCAGTTGTTTTCTGCGTGGTTAGGCTCAGAACTCTATGGCCACTGAGTTAGTGGGGCAGGAATACGAGCGTTATTGGGGCTATGCTCTCGATACCCATAGGGGCTTTCCCCATTACAAAAATCGTGTGGGTGGTCGGCATATTCCCATTTTTGTCATGAAACCGTTGTAAACTACGGCCTAAAAATAGTCATTAAAAAGGAGACTCATAATGACGGAACAAGTCCATAAACAAACCGTAATCGACTTTTGCCAGGCATGGGACAATCTCGATATTGACGCCGTGCTCGATTTGATGAGCGAAGATGCGATCTACCACAATATGCCCATGGAACCTCTGGTAGGACAGGAACAAATTCGTGGTTTTCTCACGGCTTTTCTCGGTGCCGCGAGTTTTTGCCGTTTTCAGATTCTTACTACAGTTGCCGATGAACAGCGTGTTGTTACTGAAAGACTCGATAGTTTTACACTGGGTGACAACACACTATCCGAGTTGCCAGTACTGGGTATCTTTGAATTTAATGCCGAAGGTAAAATTAACAATTGGCGTGAATACTTTGATTTAAAAACCTGGGTTGACAAAGGTGGCCCTGCAATTGGTTAGTCAGCCTTAATTACAATCCTTTCCCCGCTTTTTCGAAAATTCAATAAACGTAGATTATCTATTGCAAAAAAATGATTATCTTAAAGCGGTACTCTTTCTCAATTTAGCGGGTCTATTCTGGGCTGGCAACCTGATTGCCGGCAGCGTACTGCGCGATTATGTTGGTCCTGGTTTTATCGTTGCGAGCAGAGCTGTTGCTGGAAGTATGATTTTTATACTGGTCATTCGCTTTGGTGGGCGACGGGACATATTAAGCGGTGTCAAAAGTTGGCCGTTGTTGGCTTTGATGTCCCTTACTGGTGTACTCGGCTTCCAGATTCTTCTCTATCTCGGTTTACGCTATACCACGCCAATCAACGCCGGGTTGATGAATGCCTTAACACCACTGGCAACGGCCCTGTTGTCAGCAATTTTTCTGCGTGAACAATTACAACGCAGCCAGTGGTTTGCCGCAGCAATTACCGTGGTCGGCGTTGGCTGGATACTCAGTGGCGGTCATCTGTCAGTCTTACTCGCCCTGGATCTTAATATCGGCGATATACTGATCTTGCTCGCCGTATTGTCGTGGAGTATTTACGGCATGGCGGGGCGGCGGGTCATGCTCACCATGAGCGCACTGGAAACCACAGCAATCGGTTTGTTTTTATCGGTAATTCCGGCGCTGTCGCTGGCCACTGTGGAGGGTTTTTCTTTTATCAAGCCGCAAATTAATGCGTTGGTAATTGCCGTCCTGTCCTTTGTCTGCATCGGGCCAACAGTGTTATCGCTATTTTGGTGGAATCGAGGTGTGCAGTTGATAGGCCCTAGCCAGGCCTCGCTCTATCTTAATGTGATACCGGTTTATGCCATTGTATTGGCCGTGCTTTTACTGGATGCGACGCTGAATAGCAGCGATATTATTGGGGCTAGCCTGGTTCTTGGGGGTAGTCTCTACGGAGGTTTCTCAGCAGTAAGGGGTACTCGGGTGTCGAGACAAACCGCCACGCGAGAGCCGTAATAATTATGTCGGGCTACTCGCTGGCAGTGTGTTGAATAAAGGCGTTCTGTGCTTTGCTCAATTTAAGCGTTGCTAACGCCCAGTTTGTCAAAGTCACCTTGGGGCTGCTTCTACCGGAGATAAAAACAGTTTATTAGCTTTGCCAGCCTCATGCTCGGCTTCAGTTTTTTCGGCTACCTTCTGATTGATAACGGTATGCTGGCGGGTTTATAGAGCTGTTTCACGGGGCTTTTTTTCGTGAAGATGGGCAGTGTATTTCTCAGCGTTTTATTGTGGCTATAGGAATAACTACGAACTTGTTGGGCCCGGCCAATGTTTTGCAAAGAGTGTTCGCGGTGGGCGAAGATGAATGAATTCGGTAATTGCGCTTTAAATCTCGTATCCTTGTCGCTCTGCTTACAAGTACAAATTTAGGATGAAAGCTGTATGGCTAAACCCAACTATGCATATCAAAAGCGTGAAAAGGAACTGGCTAAGAAGAAGAAAAAAGAGGAGAAACGAAAACAAAAAGCGCTCGCTGCTGAGGCTCGAAATGAGAATCAACAGCCTGACCCCGAGGCTCCTGCTGATGTCGAGGGTTCATAAAACCGATAGGTGGCTGTAGTGATGAATAGCACCTTAACCACTAAGAAAGCTTTCTGTAGACTATTGAGCGCACTGTCAGAGCTCTTTATTACCGATAACTAATGGGAACGGGGGCAACGTGTTGCAGCTGGGCGATGGTGTGGCTCTGTGTACCAAGCCCCTGCCGTTGTTGTTTTTGCATTCTGCGCTCGGATATTTACCGCCATTTACTCTGGGAGGCTATGGCTGTCTTGTCGAGCGAAGGCGGCAAGTTCATTCAGGCAGGATTGGCAAAGTGGGGTATTACTGCTTTGGCAAATAGCGCGAGGGAGGTATTAAATTGCTCCGGTGGCAGCATTCCCTAG
>JBFHDT010000187.1:0-5046 GCA_041584575.1 Porticoccaceae bacterium | reverse complement strand
TTGATCAGGTTGTCGATCGCTTTGCTCGACAAATGACGTACTTTGCCGATGCCGAAGCGAATTTTTTTCGTCTGGTAGTTGAGAATATTGGCAGCTTTGCAGACTTTACCCAGCTCAATAGTTTTCTCGAGGGGTTAGAAATCGTCAATACTGTCAAAGTACGTAGCATTGAGGGCGATACGCTCGTACTTGACCTGGCCACCGAAGGGGAGTCGCGGGTTTTATTGCGGGCTCTAAATAAGGAGCCACGTTTATCCCGTGTGACACAAGTAGGTGACGGTATTGTTGCGTCACCTACTATGATTTCACCACCTTTGAGCTCAGCACCCAGCGCCGGCCTCGAGTATTTTCGCTGGCAAGCGGCGCGCTAAATCGATGCCAGCTCAACAACTTAATCTGGCAGTCTCACTCGCTGACGACACGCTTTTTGATAATTTCCTGAGTGCACCCCAAAGCCCCCGGCAACACGCATTGGCCACTCTCAAAGAGCTATTTAACGTGGAGTACACCTCAAACACCAAGGGTAATATATTGCTTTGGGGCAGCAGTGGTAGTGGCCTTACCCATCTACTACAGGCAGCCTGTCACGAGGCTGTAGCGTCTGGCCAAAGTATTCAATATTTACCTCTCGAGACGATGGCAAATTATCCCGCGCAAGATGTGTTACAGGGCTTAGAGGTATGCCAGTTCGTTTGTCTCGACAATTTACAGGCCGTGGCTGGTTTGCCGGACTGGGAAGAAGAGCTATTCCACCTGTTAAATGAGGTGTCTGCGGCTGGAGGTAGACTGTTGATCAGCGCCTGTGCGGCACCCCGTAGCTTATCGATTCAATTGGCCGATCTCGAATCACGCTTAGCAGCCAGCACCGTGTTTCAATTGCCGGCCTATTGCGAAGAAGAAAAAGCTGCCATTGTTCTATTTCGCGCTGCCCGTCTGGGTTTAACCATGAGTGAAGAGGCTTTAGGGTTTTTAATGAATCGAGCCCCTCGCGATCTTCACTCACTCATTGACCATCTACACCGGCTCGATAGTTTCGCCCTACAATACAAGAGCAAAGCAACTATTCCTCTGATGAAAAAAGCCTTTGGTTGGTAAGCTGCTACCTTTTTAATAGCCAATATGAAAGGCGGTATTTAGTCAACACGACACTGTAAACACTGTAAATACAGGTGCCCTGGTGTCTTTTCGCCAAGGTAGGTTTGCGCGAATAGTCGCTGCGCATACTGACTCAAGGCTGGGTTCAATAAAGGACTTTGCGCGGATTTCAGCCCCAGGTTCTGTGAGGCGTTTTGTACCCCCCGAGACAATTTTTTTAATAGTTGCTGCTGGAAATTGAGGGTCGGCTTAATGTCGATCAACTCGTAATCATCCAATTTGGCCAGTGTGGCAGCAGCGGCAATGGCGTCATCTAAATCACCCAACTCATCCACTAGCCCCAGCTCTTTCGCCTGGCGACCCGTCCAGACCCGACCCTGGGCAATGTCATTGATCTGTGTAGGCGTGCTGTCTCGCCCGCTAGCCACCAGATCGAGAAATTGCTGGTAGATGTTATTAACACTCAGTTGGATCAACTGTTGAGCCTGGGGGCTCATGGGACGGTCGAGATGATAAATATCGGCGATGGGGGAGGTGCCAATACCATCGTTGTAAATACCCAGGTTGGCCAGTGTCTTTTCAAACGTTGGCACTACACCAAATACACCAATGGAGCCAGTAATAGTGGTGGGTGAGGCCCAGATTTGCTCGGCTCCTGCCGCTATCCAATAGCCGCCCGATGCAGCGATAGAACCCATCGATACCACCACGGGAATACCATTTTTTTGAATTTGTTCAATTTCACGACGTATCACTTCGGAGGCAAAAGCGCTGCCGCCGGGGCTATCAATACGCAGTACAAGAGCACGAACATCTTTGTTTTTATGCACCTTAGCGATTAAGTTACTGAAGCTTTTACTGCCGATATCACCCTCTGGTTGCTCACCGTCGTAGATGGTGCCCTTAGCAACAATCAAGGCAATTTTGTCTTTGCTCGGCGTCTCAGAAAGTTGGAGGTTTTGATGGAATAAGTATTCCTGCACATCGACGTACAGATAGTCATCTTGCTTTTCGTTCTGTCCGGCCATCGACGCCAGTCGTTTACGCACCGCTGGACGGGGGCTGAGGTGGTCTACCAGTCCGTGTTGTAGGGCAAGCTGAGCACCATTCCCAGAGGCAAGACTAAGGTTTTCTCCCATATTATTCACGTAATTGTCGATACTGCCGGCGGGCAGTTGACGATTATTCTCAACACCGTCGCGATAAGCCTGCCAGAGTTCATTCAGCCAGAGTGACGCCTGGGCCTTTGCTGCAGTAGACATATCATTGCGGACGAAGGGCTCAACGGCATCTTTATATTCACCCACGCGAAACACATGAAAGTTAATTTTTAGTTTGTCGAGAGCCTCTTTAAAAAAGGAATGGTAATTGCCGTAGCCGTTGAGAACGATCGTGCCCATTGGATTGAGGTGGATTTCATCGGCAAAGCTGGCGAGAAAGTATTGCTCCTGGCTAAAGTTACTGCCAATGGCAATAACCGGCTTACCACTGTGCTTAAACTCACTAATGGCAGCACCAATGGTTTGGAGCTTGCTAATGCCACCACCGGCTAAAAAGTCTAGCTCGAGCACAAGCCCTGTAATTCGCGGGTCGTTCTTGGCGCTTTGCAAAGCATCGGTAAGGTCACTGAGCAGTGTTTCTGTTGGGCGCTGTGTACCCTGACCAATAATTTGTGACAGGGGGTCGGCATAGGTCAATTGCTCAACCAGCATGCCACTGGGCATTAGCCGAAGAAAAGCTTGTTCAGGCAGCGGTTTCACGTTGCCTGCGAACATGCTAGCAATGATGCTGATAACAAAGAGGAGCACAATCAGGTTAATTGCCGAGCGTAGGAATTTAACGGCGGTGTTAATCAGGGAAAATATCTTCCTGAAAAAGCCCCGTTGTTTTTTGTCCTTCGTACTTGCTGTCACACTTGAGACCTCGGGTTATACGACATCTTGATGTCAGTATTTATTTTGGCGCGGCATTGCTGGGCGGCGTGGCTTAGCACTCGTTACTATAATCAATGGCTGGCTTAGCCTTTCCACGTTGCAACCAGCGACTGTACATCATCGAAACAATGAAGAGTGTTACCACAGCAATAACGGCGCTGATATCTAGCAGAGAACTGTCTGGTTCAAACAAGTTAGCCACTATCACCGTAAAATAAAGCAGGCTGACAAAGCACAGCATACTGATGGAGCGATAATTTTCTTTACGCAGACCAGGGATAAAAATCAATAAAGGCACCACGGCAAAGACTAACAGTATGACGGGTGTGCCACTAACCAGACCGCCACCGATAAGACTGACGATGAGCAAGGCATAGCTAAGCCGAGTTATTATTCGCGCTTTTTTGAGTAACTCACTAAGGTCTTTCAAGGGCTTAAAGGCTCATAACTATTTTCTTTGTGATTAAAACCTGTCGGTGCGTTTACCAATACCTGGCATTGATTAAAGAATTTCAAGTACGGATTCCGGAGGACGACCAAGAGCGGCTTTATCGCCATTAATGACAATAGGGCGCTCAATCAACTTGGGATATTTGACCATAAAATCGACCAGTTGCGCGTCGGAAAGAGCAGTATCTTTCAGGTTGTTTTCTTTGTACTCCGCCTCGCTTTTACGCAGTAGCTGTCGTGGGCTCATGGCCAGTTTGTCGAGCAGATCAAGCAAGGTAGCTTTGTCAGGGGGCGTTTCAAGGTAGAGGATAATCTCGGGGCTAATACCTTTGTCCTCGAGGAGCTGCAGAGTTTGGCGAGACTTAGAGCAACGCGGATTGTGATAAATACTAATCATAGTGGGAGTACTTAGGTGATTACTTAAAAGCGGTCATTGTAATGCTTCGTCCGAGTAAGGGCCAGATGGCTAGCCGGCGGAAATCAATCCAGTTCAGCCATGTATTGCACGTTGAGCTAGGCCCTGAGCTACTACATCTGAGCAATACCTTTGTTTTACTTATCTTCCAGGCGCTGAGCATTTTTTTATCACAGCGCGTTAATGCTTCATTTTTAACTACTGCTAAACAGTTAACCGATACTTTCACTTGCCGGTAACATTGGTAAATTTACGATCAGAGTTTAACTCGTGGTACGAAGCAAATATTGCCTCATTATTTTCGTGGCGGACAAAATTACGAACTGAAGTCAGAAAGAAGCTATTATGCTTTGTCTCTTAAATGAGGCCTGCACGCAATGTCGTGGCCAAATGAATATGGCCACGACATTGGAAGATCGCAAGTATCAGGCTAGATCAAATCGATCAGAATTCATTACCTTAACCCAGGCGTTGACGAAATCAGCAACAAATTTTTCCTGATTATCATCTTGCGCATACACCTCAGCGTAAGCACGCAGAATTGAGTTAGAGCCAAACACTAAATCGACACGTGTTGCTGTCCACTTTACCTCGCCAGACTTACGCTCCTGTATTTCATACAGGTTTTTACCCGCTGGTTTCCAGGTATAACGCATATCCGTTAAATTCACGAAAAAGTCGTTGCTAAGGGCGCCGACGCGATCCGTAAACACACCATGTTGGCTATTGCCGTAGTTGGTGCCCATCACACGCATCCCGCCTAATAGCACGGTCATTTCTGGCGCAGTAAGCCCCATCAACTGGGTACGATCGAGCATCAATTCCTCAGCAGAAACGACATAATCTTGCTTCAGCCAGTTTCGATAACCGTCATGAATAGGTTCAAGGTCGGTAAATGAATCGGCGTCAGTCATCTCATCGGTGGCGTCTCCTCTGCCTAGCGCAAAGGGAACAGAAGCCTCTACACCGGCGGCACTGGCAGCCTGTTCAACACCCACATTACCCGCCAATACGATTAGGTCAGCAATACTCGCACCGGTTTCGCTAGCAATTGGCTCAAGCACGGACAGTACTTTATTAAGGCGCTGTGGCTCGTTGCCTTCCCAGTTTTTTTGTGAAGCAAGGCGAATCCGCGCACCATTGGCACCGCCA
>JBFHDT010000186.1:0-5057 GCA_041584575.1 Porticoccaceae bacterium | reverse complement strand
GCCACAGCCATGAGTGAGGGTTCGGCGATGGTGGTGCTAAAACCAATACTAAAAGAAAAAAAGTAAACCCAGTAGTAGTCTCGCCAGTCCACTGCTGTGAGCAGGCTTTCTCCTGTTTGTGCGGCCTGAATAAAGGTCGGGTCGGTGAGCTGTTCAGCCATGACTCGCCCAAGGGGAAAGAGACACCACTCCAGGCCCAGCAAAAAGAAAGATAAGCCGATTAATACCCAGACAAAGCCACTTAAAATTTCAGCAAGATTGGCGGGCTTTTTGCGAATAACGAAAAACTGAAAGCCAAAAATAATAACGGCAATGGGCACAACATCGATAACGGTGCCCAGCAGGGTGTCGAGGAGTTCACTGACAATGTTCATGAGGCAGTCATGTGATGATCATGCCGTAGGCCATAACAAAAATGATCGGCGTTAGAGAGGCGAAGGCAATCAGGCCAAAGCCATCAATCATGGGGTTGCGCCCCTGAATAGACGATGCCAGGCCAACGCCGAGTGCTGTGACCAGTGGTACGGTGATTGTCGATGTGGTGACGCCACCGGAGTCATAGGCAATGCCGATAATTTCCTTGGGCGCGAAGAAGGTCATGATCACGACCAGTACATAACCACCGATGATCATCCATTGGATGGGCCAGCCTTTAAGAATACGTAGCACGCCAAGCACAATGGCTAGACCCACAGAAAAGGCCACTGTAAAGCGCAAGCCGGTGGCGTATTGGGCCTTAGCAGCGGCACCTGTTTCTATCATTTGCCCGGTAGCAGCAACATTGGCGGCTTCTTCGGCGACGGCGATCAGGGCGGGCTCAGCAACGGTAGTACCAAAACCTAAACTAAAGGCAAAACATAGCAGCCAGAAGGCACTGCCCTTACGGGCAAAGGCGTGGGCCATGGATTCACCAATCGGAAATAAACCTTGCTCCAGGCCATGAATAAAAAAGGTTAAGCCAAGAATAACAAACACCACGCCGAGCAATAGCTGGCCAATATTGGGTAGGGGCTGTTGCAAAACGGCGAACTGAAAAAAAAGGATTACCAGTAATATGGGTAATAAATCGCGCAGGCTGGCGAACATGGCACTTAGTAGTTTTAAGAGAGTATTTTTCAAGTACCTTTAGCCTTGTTTAAAGCGGTCGTGTGGCGACACAAATAATATATTTTAACCATTGGCAATGGACGCAATGATGACTGTCGTCGAATGCTATTTAGCTGGAGTAACTTCGTTAGAATAACGATGCCTAAAAATCAAGGCGTAGACAATGATATGAAGCCTACTTTTAAGCATTTTTCGGTTTGAACATTATTTCATTAAGGCGACACTTTTGACTTGGGCATAAAGGTTTTTGCCGACCTCAATGTTTAGGAGGTGAACGCAGCGACGGCCAATCGCGATAAAGACATTTTGGATGGGCTGTACGGTAAAGGGTAGAGAGTAAATTACAGAAGCAATCACTAAATCGCTAAAGGTGAAGGGTAGCAGGCCAATGCCGAGGATATCGGTGATTTGTCCGACCCAACCGGTCGAGCAGCAGTAACAGGTAAAAGCCTAGTACCGTTGGTGGCAGTACCAAGGGCAGGGTCACTCGCGCGTTGACTACCTGACGGTAACGCCCGCGTGCAGTTTTGGGCAGGCTTTGTTAGAACTGAGTGTTAGCGAAGGTAGGTGCGGAGAAGAAAAGAGCGACGATTGTCAGAGGCTAAGCTGTTAAAATGAGGGGGCTGATATTAGCCCCCTTGAAATTATCTGTAAATATTGGGTGTTCTGGGTGATTAAGCGGTTTGTTGGGCGATGATTTTTTGTTGAGAGGTTTGCATTTTGAAACCCTCTGACTGGTCGTCTCGGCCCTCTCGCCAACCATTCATCCACTCGTGGGCAAAAACACTATTGGTTTGATGGGGACAACTATCTTTAGAACGACCGTCAAATCCGAGCTGATATCCTTTAGTATAGGCGCGTTGAGAGGGATCTCTTTTTTGTCTTTTCATCGGGGGTAGTGCTCCTTCTGCCATAAAAGTATGGTAGCTAATAAATGTTTTCTTATTCAAAGCCGAACCAGTTCATCAAAAATCAGGGACTCTGTCGAAGATTTTGTTTGTCTATAAATTGTTCGTTTTAATACCCTCATGGAATCATCAATGAAAGATCACAATACACAAAGCTACTGGTTTACGAGCTGCCCCAAGGGGTTAGAAGGCCTTCTTCTAAAAGAGCTTGAAAGCTTTGGTTTAACTCAGCTGCGCGAAACCGTCGCCGGGGTTGAATTTAAAGGCGACCTTGAAAGTGCTTATCGAGTCTGCCTGTGGTCGCGTCTGGCCAATCGTCTGCTGTTGCCCATCAGTAGTTTCTCGGTGGCCAGTGCCGATGAGCTCTACGCAGGCGTTTCTACGGTCAACTGGTCTGAGCACTTCTCTGACCAGGTCAGTATCGCCATTGATTTTATTGGCACGGGCGATGGCATCAATAACACCCAGTACGGAGCACAGCGGGTGAAAGATGCCATTGTCGATCATTTTCGCGCGACCACAGGCAATCGTCCCGATGTGGATTTGCGCCAGCCCGATATTCGTATCAATGCTCGCTTTGCCCGTGAAAAGGTTACCTTGAGTCTCGATTTTTCGGGTGAGAGTTTACACAAACGTGGTTATCGCATCGCCCAGACGACAGCTCCTTTAAAAGAAAACCTCGCCGCTGCATTGCTGATACGTGCCGGTTGGCCCGGTGACCACGGGGCGTTGATAGACCCCATGTGTGGCAGTGGTACTTTATTGATCGAAGGCGCCATGATGGCAGCGGACATCGCCCCTAGTCTGCAGCGCAAGAGCTTCGGTTTTAGCCATTGGCGCGGTCATCAGCCCGATATTTGGCAGGCCTTGCGGGATGAGGCCAGCGAGCGCCGTGAACGGGGTTTACAGGGTGAGTTGCCATTAATCATCGGCTACGATGAAGATAACCGTGCTCTTACCGCTGCCGAGCGCAATGTCGAGCAGGCGGGCCTCAGTGAATATATCGAGCTTAAGCGCCAGCCAGTGAGCGCTTTACAGCGCCCTCTGTTAGGCGATAGCGCAACGGGCTTACTTCTTACCAATCCCCCCTATGGTGCGCGTTTGGGTGATCAGGAAACACTGAAAGGGCTCTACCAGGAATTGGGTGACGTACTTAAACGTGAGTTTGGTGGTTGGTCGGCGGGGGTCTTTACTGGCAATGAATACCTTGGCTTTGCCCTGGGTTTGCGCAGTCATAAAATCTACAAGTTGTTTAACGGCGCCATACCTAGCCAGTTACTGCTTTTTGACCTGTTCAAGGGAGAACGGTTAGCCCAACAAGATACGGCCAACGGTACGGCGAAAGATACGGGGACAAATGCAGGAAAAGAGCAGGCCGTTAACCCCTGGGGGAAATCAGGCAAGCTGAGCGATGGCGCCACCATGCTCGCCAATCGCCTGCGCAAGAATCAGCGCAAATTTGCACCCTGGTTAAAGCGGCAGAACATTAGTTGTTATCGACTTTACGATGCCGACTTGCCCGAGTACGCCGTGGCCATCGACTGCTATGGCAGCGCCATTCATGTGCAGGAGTATGAGCCACCAGCCAGTATTGATGCCAATGCGGCGCGGCGGCGACTGGCCGAGGTTAGCGATGCGGTCTTTGCCGTGTTAAAGCCTGAGCAAAGTGAATTCTTTGTCAAACAACGCCAGCGTCAGCGCGGTGACAAGCAGTATCAACGGCTCACCGAACAGAATCGGCACACCGCTAAGCGAGCGTTTGAAGTCATGGAAAATGGTGCTCGCTATGAGGTGAACCTGGCCGATTACCTCGACAGCGGCCTGTTTCTTGACCATCGGCCCGTGCGCAAATTACTGGCCGAGCGCTGTGTGGGTCAACGTTTTCTCAATCTGTTTTGCTACACCGCCACGGCGACGGTACAGGTGGCATTAGCTGGGGCAAAAGAAAGCCTGAGTATCGATATGTCCAATACCTATCTCGACTGGGCGGGGCGAAACTTTGCACTCAATAATCTCGATACTGAGCGCCACAAGCGATTGCGGGCTGATTGTATGAGCTGGTTAGCCGCGACCGAAGGCGAGGGTCTGGAAGGCAGTTTCGATGTGATTCTACTCGACCCCCCGACTTTCTCGAACTCCGCGAAAATGGATGACGTACTCGACATTCAGCGTGACCATCAACGCCTTGTCGAGCAGTGCATGGGCTTGTTGAGCGATGATGGTGTGCTGGTTTTTTCTAACAACTTCCGTCGCTTTAAACTGGCGCCTGAACTTGAACAAAAATTTGCCGTGGAAAATATTAGCCCAGCGACAATTGATAAAGACTTTGCCCGCCGCCCACGTATTCATCAGTGCTGGTTAATTCGCAAGCGTCGCGAGCCATCGACATGACCTCTGCCATTGATGAAATGTCTGTTGGCGTAAACCCCAATAAGGTCCTTACACTTTATGGGGGCACGGGTTGTCATTTATGCGAGCAGGCAAAGGACGTTATCGAGCCGGTGCTCGAACAACTTGACTGGTATTGCCAGGAAGTGAATATTCGCGGTGATGAGAATTTAGAAGCGCTCTATGGTTTGCGTATTCCCGTGCTGAAAACACCCTCGGGCGCAGAAAAGGGCTGGCCCTTTAGCGAGGGGCAGGTGAGGCGTTTATTACTGGCTGAACATAAACAAAGCTGAAGCCTTAGTGAGGCTTGCCCTGAATCATAGCGCGCAGTTGTTTGATTTTTCGCGGTAGTCCCTGCAAGCCCTGTAAGGGCGGTTTATGATCGAGCAGTTGTTCCAGATCTTGAGCGGCGAGCTCATAACATTCAAGTTTCTCAAGTACCCCAGCACGATCAATGCGATCTTGCACGGAGTCGCTATTAAGTAGCAGAAGACGGTCGCAAAGGCTTAATGCCTGTGGGTAGTCGGCTTTATTGAGATAGATGGCTTTTAGGTTGCCGAGCATGCGGCGCAGGATCGCTCGTTTGCTAATAGTGTTGAGAAACTCGGGCTTAAAGAGCAGGGTGTTGCCCGATGATACGCTCAGTAAGTCTTT
>JBFHDT010000185.1:0-5069 GCA_041584575.1 Porticoccaceae bacterium | reverse complement strand
AGGCGACACTCGCGGTAGTGGCCCCGGGTATTTCCGAGGCCCTGATTGCCACGGCTATGGGGCTGTTTGCCGCAATACCGGCAGTACTGGCCTACAATCGCTTCTCGGCTGATGCGGATGCTCTCTACAGCCGCTACGATACATTTTCTGACGAGTTCACCAGTATTCTCCATCATCGCGTTCACAGCAGTTAGCCCCATGACACGGAAGATTACCAAGCGTCGCTTTGTCGCAGAAATTAATGTCGTGCCTTACATCGATGTCATGCTGGTGTTGTTAATTGTCTTTATGGTGACGGCACCGTTGTTGATGCAAGGCGTAAAAGTGGATTTGCCCCAGGCGCCTTCAAGCCCCCTCGATGATAAAGACAAAGAGCCGCTAATTGTTTCTGTTAAAGCTGATGGTAGTTATTATCTTGACCTGGGCAGCGGCAAGAATCGCAAGGAACCTTTGTTAGACATTATAGACAAAGTCGCCAAGGTGTTGCGCCAAAAGCCGGATACACCCGTTCTTGTTTGGGGTGATACCCACGTCGATTACGGTGTAGTGGTCAGTTTAATGACTCAGCTTCAGACTGCTGGGGCGCCAAGCGTTGGTTTGGTAACGGAACCGCCCACTTCGGCTCGTTGATGCGCATCAGTAAAGATCTGGGAAAGTTTGGCATTTATAGTCTGGCGGGCCTATTCAGTTTAGCCCTGCATGCTTTTGTTATATTTTTATTATTGGTGGGCTGGACAGAAAAAAAGGCAGAACATAAACCTAAGCGCCCAAACTTTGTGCAGGCGACTTTGGTGGAAATGGCTCCTAAGGCCAAAGCCCAGGATAAGCAAGCCGCCAATAAAAAGGCGAAGGCTGCTGCACAAAAGAGGGCAGAGAAGCAGCGCATAGAAAAAGCCCGTAAGAAGAAAGCTGCCGAACGTAAAAAAATTGAACGGGAAAAAGCCGAGCAGAAAAAAGCACGCGATGAAAAAGTACGTCGTGATAAGGCATTAAAGAAAAAGCAAGCAGAGGAAAAGACACGCAAAGCCGCTGAGCTGAAGAAAAAAGCAGACCAGGAAAAAAAGGCCGAGGAGGCCAGGAAACAGGAAGAGTTGCAACGCCAGGCTCGAGCGCAAGCTTTAGCGAGCGCTCTGGACAGCGAGGATGAGTTTCTCGCTGACGAACAAAGTGCACGGCTGGCCCAGGGTTATCAGAGCTATATTCAGCAGCGAATAATTGCTAACTGGAATCGCCCACTGAGTGCTCGACGTGGAATGGAAGCAGTTTTGTCGATACAACTGGTGCCCACCGGGCAAGTGGTTGGTGTGTCGGTGCTCAAGTCGAGCGGCAATGATGCTTTTGATCTCTCGGCTCAGCAGGCAGTAAAAAAGGTGGGACGTTTTGATAAATTACAGCAGTTGTCGCAACAATCGCCGACTGTATTTGAACAGAATTTTCGCCAGTTTCAGTTGATTTTTCGGCCGGAAGACCTACGGCTTTAGAAATTTACCGGTGATATTCCTATTGTTTTTATCTTTAAAATTTCAGAGGTAAGCGGTCTTGCTAAGGATGTATAAACTTGTTTTCCTGTTTCTTCTTATGCCCCTGTCGGCTTTGGCAGAGCTGAGCATAGAAATTACCAGCGGCGTTGATAACCCGACCAGTATTGCCATTTCACCCATTACGTTGAAGGGTGAGCAGTTGGCCGAAGATATTAGCGCTATTGTTGGCGCTGATCTCGACAGGAGCGGTCTGTTTTCCGCTATGCCGCGTGCGAATATGTTATCTAACCCTCGCGCTCTGTCAGAGGTGTATTATCGCGACTGGCGTATTGTCGGTATGCAGTATTTAGTGGTGGGCAGTGTGGTGCGCCAAAGTGACGGTCGCTTGAGTGCCACCTTTAGTTTGGTCGAAGTTGCCGGTGAGCGAGTTTTGTTTACCCACGTGGTCAAGGGGCGAGGTAGTGAGTTGCGTGATATAGCCCACTACATTAGCGACAAAGTGTTTCACACCATCACCGGTATAAAGGGCGCATTTTCAACGCGCCTGGCTTATGTGACGGCTATTAACGAGGGTGGAACGCAAGTTTTCCGACTGATGGTTTCCGATGCCGATGGCGCTCGCGAGCGTTTGATGCTGAAATCGAAAGAACCGATTATGTCGCCGGCCTGGTCACCGGATGCTAAAGAGCTGGCCTATGTGTCTTTCGAGACCGGCCGCCCTGCCATTTTTCGCCAGCGCCTCGACAACGCTCAACGTGAACAATTAACGAATTTCAAAGGTTTAAATGGTGCGCCCGCCTGGTCGCCCGATGGTAAAAGTATGGCGCTGGTATTGTCCAAAGATGGCAATCCGGAAATTTATCTTTATCGCTTTGCAACCAAGGCCTTTACCCGGCTGACGCGTCACTTTTCAATTGATACCGAGCCGAACTGGATGAGCGACGGCCAATCGCTTATTTTCACCTCCGATCGGGGTGGCTCACCACAGGTCTATAAACTCAATATTGTTAGCCGCAAAGTGGAGCGCCTTACTTTCAATGGCTCCTATAATGCCCGGCCTAGACTGGCGGCCGATGATCGCACTCTGGTTATGGTGCATCGTTCGCAGGGGATTTTTCATATTGCATCGCAAGATTTGGTGACCGGAGATCTACGCATTTTGACCCAAACTCGCCTCGATGAATCGCCGACGGTGGCACCCAATGGAGCGATGCTAATGTATGCCACTAAGCGTGGAAATAAAGGTGTATTGGCAGCGGTGTCGATTGATGCCGGCAGCCGGTTTTTATTACCCTCGCGCCGGGGCGATGTTCGCGAGCCTGCGTGGTCGCCCTTTTAAAGAGAATGGTTTAAAGTACGCTGGTCTGCTATTGATCTAACCCACAAGGAAAATTTTATGAAGTTTGAAACACTGAAACCCATATTGGCCTGCGCATTGTTGTCGAGCTTTTTAGTAGCCTGTTCTAGCACTCCACAGGATTCATCAACCTCAACTGGCGCTAACGATGGTTCTACAACGCTCTCTGGTAGTAACGTGTCTACCGGCAGTATTGACGATGGATCGCTCAGTGGTAGTGATATCGATACGGATGGTGGTATAGAAACCGTCTTTTATTTCGACTTTGACCAATCAATCCTCAAGCCTGAGTCACTGGCAGCACTGCGTATTCACGCCCAGCGGCTGATTGCTAACCCGGTTAGTGTACGTCTGGAAGGCCACGCAGATGAACGCGGAACCCGAGAATACAATATGGCACTGGGTGAGCGTCGTGGCAGTTCGGTACGCGAATTCCTGGTTTTACAAGGTGTCGATGCCAGCTTGCTGGAAGTGATTAGCTACGGTGAAGAGCGTCCCGCTTCATTGGACAGTACAGATAGCAGCTGGGCCTTAAATCGTCGTGTTGAGATTAAATAAGTCCAGCCTCTCTCGTTAATATCCGTTGTTTGAATCGCTAAGCTCAATGTTAATGTAAGAGGTAGATGCGCGGTGAAGTGGAAAACAAGCTTGGTTGTAGTGATCAGCATGGTGGCTGTAACTGCCCGCGCCGCTGCTCCGGTTGCCGATATTGCTGCTGTACCCGCTGCCACTCAGGCAGTGGCGCAAGTTGCACCTCAGTCTGTAGTGGCTGGCAGTCCGTCAACGGACACCTACTACCTGCTGCAAAGTCTACGTGAAGAATTGCGTGTATTGCGTGGCATGGTGGAGGAGCAGGGCAACACGATACGTCTGCTTAAACAGCGCCAGGTCGATGACTATCTCGACCTTGATCGCCGCCTTGGCGGGCTGGCAGCGGCTGGTGTGAGTACTCAGGTGAACTCACCGGCTGGCTCGCTAAATAGTGGGGGAAGAACACCCCCTTCAAGGACACCTCCTTCAGGAGTGACAGCGCCGCGAAGTGTCAATGACAGTGAAAAAACTGCTTATGAAAAAGCCTACAGTGCTTTAAAGTCTGGACAGGTCACAACCGCAAAGCAGTCGTTTACAGACTATCTTGCCAAATATCCTAAGGGTCGTTACGCAGCTAATGGCTACTATTGGCTGGGTGAAATCTATATGCTCGATAATCAATTAAAAGAGGCGGGTGAAGCCTTCGTTGTTGTTGTGGAACAATACCCGGCGCACCGAAAAATGCTCGATGCCAGTTTTAAACTCGGCAAGGTTTATCATTTGCAGGGTAAAAATGAAAAAGCTAAAGCCCTGTTAAACAAGGTTGCGATCACTAAGGGCAGTGCGGGTAAATTAGCCGCTGATTATCTCAATGCAAATTTCTAGGCCTTGTTTTTCTCTTTGGGCGAAGCTGTCTCGATTCCGGTAAACTCCCCGCGTTAAATCTCATTATGCTGTGCGGTGTTGCTGTCTGAGCAGTATCAGGCCAATTCAGTGTCAGTCTCAGTGTTTGTGTCAGGCCTAATGTTAGTGTCAGGATAAACGATGTCAGAATCCAAACTTCGTATTAGCGAAATATTCTATTCTCTGCAGGGCGAAACCACGACTAGCGGTTTGCCGACGGCTTTTATTCGCCTCACTGGCTGTCCCCTGCGCTGCAACTATTGTGATACTGAATATGCCTTCTTTGGCGGTGAGCAGTACGCTCTGAGCCAGATACTCGAACAGGTGAAAGGCTTTCAGCCGCGCTATGTGACGGTAACCGGTGGTGAGCCTCTGGCCCAGCCTAACTGCCTGCCCCTGCTTAGTGATTTATGTGATGCCGGGTACCGGGTGTCCCTGGAAACTAGTGGCGCCCTGCCTATTGCCGATGTTGATCAGCGTGTGGTCGTTGTCCTTGATTTAAAAACTCCAGCTTCGGGCGAAGCGGGGCGTAATCTGTGGGAAAACCTTCCTCACCTAAAGCCTGGCGACGAAATTAAGTTTGTCATCTGTGATCGCCCTGACTACGAATGGGTGCGCCTCAAGCTCGATCAGTATAATTTGAATGATGGTCGTTTTGAGTTGCTGTTTTCCCCCAGTCAGGGGGAGCTAGAACCCGCTCAGCTGGCGGAATGGATCATGGCAGACAATTTACCCGTACGTTTGCAAATACAGCTTCACAAGCAGCTGTGGGGCGATAAGCCAGGCACCTGATTGCT
>JBFHDT010000184.1:0-5070 GCA_041584575.1 Porticoccaceae bacterium | reverse complement strand
CGTCGAGCGCCTCTACCGCGATGCGCCATTGATGATTATTGGCGAAGGCACTAATGAAATGCAGCGTATTATTATTTCGCGCCAGCTCATCGAGCGAAATCCTATCTAGAAATGTACGGTTTTTTAATACCCTAGCCCCTGGACTTATAAATCTAATAAAAAGTAACAGGAGCTTAAGGAGAGCAAACGCCATTACGAAGATCTCAGGTGGTAAATTGGTGATGTCTCCATCACCCTTCTGGTTAAAGAGATTCTCACCCCCTTTTTCCTCGGCCACATAGGCCGGAACACGAGCAAAGTCGGCTCTCAGTGGTTGCTCACCTTCCCCAATGCCCGTTATTTGTTTGGCGCCACCGAATAGGTTTTCTCGAAGGATGAAATCAGCCTCATCCCCACTCCCAGCCACACGCCCGCCACGTCAGTATTCACATCACATCAAAAGATGAACAGGCTATTTATCACCGGAGACATGTTCTACCACCCCTACCTAATGGCCACACCCAATATGCTGGACTTCGACGATGTCGAGCACGATAGAGCTAAACAGACGCACATTAAATTTATGCAGGATTATGCCGATGAGCCAGTGCTGGTTTTAGACACCCATATTTGAGACCTAAGCACTCGTCTTGACGTCTTAACTAGGGCCAGGGTTGGGATTCGAGTTATTATCTTTTTTATCCGATTTGACCATGGCAGAGTAGCACCAAGCTTTCAATGTCACCCGACAAATGACACCTATATCGAGCCAAACCAGATGAGAATTTAAAAAAGGGACAAGGCCTCCTTCTTTACTTCCTTATGCATTTATACCAAGAAAAAAGCCTCAGTATTAACCGAGGCTTTTTCTATCTAGGGTCTCAGGTCAAGTAGTTCAAGCCTGACCCCAATTCACCTTACTAGCACAGACCTGCAGCTACACACGTACCAGAAGCAGTCCACTGTACAGGAACCGTGGTGCCCGCCGTCAAAATATATGTTTTAGAATCCACATCAGACGAACCTGTAGCCGTAATGACTCCATCAGCAATCGCTACAGAGGTAATGTAACCCGTCGCACCTAGCGCAATAATGCCGTGTGAACCGGAGTCCATATCAGCTTTAACCTCACCTCTTTGCATCGCGATTTCAATTGCAATTTTCGCTGGAGCCGTTGCTAGAACTACCTCTGTGAATTTTGCTTTCTTTACATAGGTCTGATAAGCAGGCAATGCTACCGCCGCCAAAATGCCAATAATCGCAATAACGATCATCAGCTCGATCAATGTAAAACCTTGTTGATTGGCTTGCTTCTTCATGGTGGAACTCCTTAAAAAATAAAATGATTTTTGTTGAGGCCTACTCTCTCACAGCGCTCACTCGCAGGGAATAATACATTTGCCGTGCCAAGTTTATTTTCACAATTTAAATCAATAAGTTAGCGGTATTTTTAGAATTTAAAAGCTCCTCACTACAAACCAGCAACAACAAAACCTGACTACCACTGACACTTTTTGTCAGTGGTAGTCAGGTTTTGTTGGTCAATTAGAATTACGTGCCAAAACCAACCTTGCTATTGAGAAAAGACAGCTTTGTATTTGAAAAACCAGCGCTTTCTACTTGTAAAGTGGCGGTTTTACAATAAACTCCCTAAATTATGGATTGCAATAACCTTTCCACCACCACACTTCTATAGACTCGAATCACGCGATGAATGCCAGTAATAAAGCCCTACATGGCCTGCCTAAACGTTTAGTCAATGACGCCCTACTGGATGAAGCTGCGGCCGTTGAGGCTAGTAGCGCAGCCACGAAGGCCAATGTGCCCCTAGCACAGTACCTGGTTGAACAAGAAATCCTCAACGCCTACCAGGTTGCCAGTACCACTGCCCAGGAGTTCGGCGTTCCGCTTTTTGACCTTGACTGCCTCAACATCGATAGCTGCCCCAAAAAAATTATTGATGCCAAGCTGTTACAAAAACACCTGGCCCTACCCTTATCGCTACGTTCAAACCGGCTACAAATTGGCGTGGTCGACCCTACCAACCACCATACGATTAACGATATACGCTTTCAGGTCGGTACTTCCGTAGAAACGATCGTTGTCGAGTACGACAAATTAAAGGCCACTTTAGAGACTTATATTCAGGAAAATGAAGAGGATATAGGTGCTTCTTTGGGCACTCTGGAAGATTCTCAGTTCGATTCAATAGAGGTCGATGGTACGGATAGCGGAGATGACCAGGCCATTACCGCAGACGACGACGATGCTCCCATCGTGCGCTTTGTTAACAAACTACTACTCGATGCTATTAAACGCGGTGCCTCTGACATCCATTTTGAACCCTATGAAATGAGCTACCGGGTACGCTTTCGCACCGACGGTATTCTCGAAGAGATTGCCAAACCACCAGTTAACTTGAGCACCCGGCTCGCGGCACGACTGAAGGTCATGTCGCGAATGGATATTTCTGAACGGCGTATGCCTCAGGATGGTCGCATTAAAATGCGTCTGTCAGAACGACGCGCCATCGACTTTCGCGTCAACACCCTGCCAACCCAGTACGGCGAAAAAATTGTGCTGCGTATTCTTGACCCTACAAGTGCGCAACTGGGTATCGATGCACTGGGTTATGAGGAAGACCAAAAAGAAGCCTATCTTCGCAACTTGAATCAACCTCAGGGCATGATTTTAGTCACGGGGCCAACGGGCTCGGGTAAAACTGTCTCTCTCTATACAGGCCTCAACATACTCAATACCCCCGAACGCAACCTATCAACAGCTGAAGACCCTATTGAGATCAATCTTGAGGGTATTAATCAGGTCGGAATGAATGCCAAGGTAGGGTTAACCTTCTCCGAGGCCTTACGTGCTTTTTTACGTCAAGATCCCGACATCATTATGGTCGGCGAGATCCGCGATCTGGAAACGGCCGAAATATCCATCAAAGCGGCACAAACGGGTCACCTTGTTTTATCCACACTTCACACTAATAGTGCGCCCGAAACCCTAACACGCCTACTCAATATGGGAGTACCTGCGTTCAACGTAGCCACTTCAGTCAGCCTGATTATTGCCCAACGACTAGCCCGTCGCTTATGTAAAGTTTGTAAAGAACCCGCCAGAGACATCCCTCAAAACATTCTTATTGAGGAAGGCTTCGAGACCCTAGACATACCACTGGAACAAGTAGAGCTTCATCAGGCTGTTGGCTGCAACAAGTGCGCCCATGGTTACAAAGGACGAGTAGGGATTTATGAAGTCCTCGAAGTATCACCTGCAATTTCAAGATTAATTATGGAGGGTGGGAATTCGCTTGAGATTTCCGAACAGGCCAAACAGGAAGGTTTTAGAACTTTGCGCCAGTCGGCATTAAAGAAAGCCGCAGAAGGTATCATCAGTCTCGAAGAAACTAACCGGGTAACAAGAGACTAGAACATGGCAACGGCAAGCCCAGCAGCGCAGATCTATGTTTACAAAGGTAAAAATAAAGAAGGCCGTCAGATCAAAGGGGAGATGCGTGGCGTCAGCCCCAGCCTGATCAAAGCCCAGCTTCGCCAACAGGGTATAATCACAAAGTCTGTTCGTAAAAAGCCCAAAGACCTGTTCGGCAGTGGTAAAACCATAAAACCGGGGGATATTGCCACCTTTAGTCGACAAATGGCGACCATGATGAAAGCCGGAGTCCCATTGGTGCAGAGTTTTGAAATCGTCTCTGACGGGGCCGACAACCCTAATATGAAAAAATTGATAGACGATCTTCATACTGATGTCGCCGCAGGTAATAGTTTTGGATCAGCCTTGCGCAAATTCCCTCAATATTTTGATAATCTATTTTGCAGCCTGATTGAAGCCGGGGAAAACTCTGGCTCACTTGACTCCTTGCTCGATAGAGTCGCCACTTATAAAGAAAAGAGCGAACAACTTAAGCGCAAAATTAAAAAAGCCATGACCTACCCCATCGCGGTTATTACTGTCGCGATTATCGTTACCGCCATTCTACTCATCAAAGTAGTGCCCGTTTTCGCGGGTGTTTTTTCTGACTTTGGTGCGGATCTGCCTGCATTTACTTTGTTTGTGGTTCACCTTTCAGATTTCGCAAAACAATGGTGGTTTATTATTCTCGCCACATTAATTGCCATTGGCTATGCGTTTAAAACCGCTCGATTGCGTTCGCAAAAGTTTGCCGATGCCGTCGATAAAGCCATGCTGAAACTCCCCGCCGTCGGTCCCATTCTCGAAAATGCCGTTGTCGCTCGCTATGCCCGTACCCTGGCCACCACTTTTGCCGCTGGCGTCCCCCTGGTGGAAGCCCTAGGTTCAGTTGCTGGAGCTTCAGGTAATGCCGTGTATCGCAATGCCATATTACAAGTACAAGCGGATGTCACGACGGGCCTAACCATTCATACAGCTTTGAAAGCGACCGATTTATTTCCCGTTATGCTGCTACAGCTGACCTCCATTGGCGAAGAATCCGGGTCACTGGATGAAATGATGGAAAAAGCAGCCGACCACTACGAAGAGGCCGTGGACAATGCTGTCGACAATCTCACCACTCTTCTAGAGCCAATGATAATGGCCGTACTTGGCATTTTAGTTGGCGGCTTGTTAATCGCCATGTACTTGCCTATATTCCAATTGGGTGGCGTTGTCGGCTAGCCGAGCATTTATTCAACATCCATCTGACTAAAATAGCCTAGAATATTAGATGCCGCATGATCCAAGCCATTAGTACTTATCCTCTGGAATTGATTTTCACCCTCAGTCTAGTTCTGGGCCTTGTAGTCGGTAGCTTTTTAAATGTCGTGATTTACCGCCTACCCTTGCAACTGCAGAATAGTTGGCGCCACGATGCCATGGACTTTCTCGGCCAGGAACCCGACACAGAGAACAAAAAATTCAGTCTGGTTTACCCTCCCTCGCGCTGCCCCAGTTGTGAGGTTTTGATTAAACCCTGGCACAACATCCCCGTCATCAGTTACCTCCTTCTAAAGGGGCGCTGTAAAAATTGCTCCGAGCCCATTTCACTACAGTACCCGGCCGTAGAGTTGATCTGCGGCCTGCTAACAGTGGCAGTGGTGTATCACTTTG
>JBFHDT010000183.1:0-5112 GCA_041584575.1 Porticoccaceae bacterium | reverse complement strand
GGGTTGATAACGTGCTGACAAGTGCGCCAGCCGTCGATCAGGAGGCACAACGAGAGTTGATGATTCGGCAATTGCTGGACCAGGCTTTTATGGTCAATAACAGTCATTTAAAAGATTATGTATTGCACGCACTGCGCGGCGGACAGCGTATTTCGACACGAGCTCTGACGATTGATAATGCTGAAGAACTGTTGGCCATGGCCCATGTTATTGAAGTCGGGGCACTTAATAACCTCAGTTCTGAGCTGGTATTCAGGGTCGAGGCCACGGGGCGACAGGTGACAGACAGTGAGTATTATGCCAATTACGATGAGTTTACGATCGAGCTGTTGTCCAATAGCTCAGGCGATGACACGCAAAGTGAGTTCGTCTCATAAGTAAAAGAACCGGTTAAGGCGAACCCTTTAAATGAAAACTGGGCCCAATGTGTGCAGGCCCCATTAACGAGGAGAATTCGCTGCCATCCAAATACCATTCACGTTTAAAACGTCCCACCGACAGGGTTTAGGTTGCGTTATTTATGTTTACAGAAAAAATGGAAGAAGGGCTCAGCGAGCTGGGTATTAGCGCTGACGAGTTTTCGCAATTATTGATTCGCCTGCTCGACTACGGTGTGCTGTGTCGCGATGAAAGCCAAATTGAAAGTTTACTTTACGACCGTTATCTACAGTGCAGTGAGCTGGTCGAAGATTATTTAGAGGTTATAAAAATACGCATTCAACACGACAGTCGTTTTTCTTTCGTGCGCATTTTTCCACCCGGTGCCGTTGCGCCAGGTATGACTGACGATGACCATAGCGCTTTTAACAGCGGCTTCCGTCAACGCCCCAGCCAACAAGAGGTGGCTTTAATATTGGTTTTGCGAGTCGAATATGAAAAAGCCCTGCGCGATGGTCAGGTGGACGATAAAGGTTGCGTTATGTTGGCGTTAGAAGGCTTGGCCATTGCCTACAAAAACTTATTAAAACGGCCGCTGCCCGATACGGCGAGTGACAGAAAAAGCCTTTTCAAACGGCTGCGCCAATTACGTTTAATCCGCTACGACACCGAGCAAGAGTTAGACTTCGCCGAGGGCTGGATCAGTATTCACCCCTCAATTACCCGATTCGTCAACGACGAGGTGCTGGCTAATTTGACAGCCTCAGAAAGTGTAGAGCTAAATGCCAGTGACGCTTACACGCCTGCGCAATCGGAGAAAAACATAGAGAGCAATAACGAGGGCGATAGCGATGTTCTGTAAGCGTGTTATCTATCTCAATTGGGGCAATATTCCTCCCCTTGAATTTGATTTTGGCCCAATTAATTTATTATCGGGAGGCAATGGTTCGGGCAAGACGACGGCTGCCGATGGACTCCAGTCGTTAATGACAGCGGCTCACGAAAATTTATTCACCTATAACCCTGGGCAGGATGAAACGACCCAGAGAGGGCGTGGGGGCAAGCAAGTGCGCACCCTGGCCTCCTATGTCCTGGGTTGTGACGATGGCAGTTACGCTCGCCCCCAGGCTTGTGATGGTTATGTGGCTGGCATATTTCACCCCACTGAGGGCGAGGCGGGGGAAGTATTTACTGCAGTGATGTGTGTGCGTGCCCATTTAGATAGCGCCGCCACTAGTCGACAGGCTCGCCAGGACGAGTTACTGTTTTTAATTATTCCCAGCCAGCAGTTGTGTTTGCAGGATTTTCTTCGAGAGGATCCGGCGGGTCAAACCATCGTCCCGCTGCCAGAAATTGCCCATCGCCTTAAGCGCCAGTTCGGTAGTGATGCAGTAGAAATCTACGATAAAAAAGGGCCGTATTTGCGCCGACTCTACGGCGCTTTCCGTGGTTTGCCGGGTGCCATATCGGACCGAGAAGCCAAGCACGCAGCACGTACCTTTGCCAATTTTATGGCCTATAAACCGGTAAAAAGTATTAGTGCTTTTGTCGAGCGAGAAATCCTTGAACCCAAAGATTTAAGTGAAGATATTCGTCAAGTCTCTGAATTGATGAAAACCATTCACAGCATGGACGAGGAAACGCAGGCTATCAAGCAGGTGCTTGAAAACCTCGATTTAGCCCAGCACCATGCGCAGGCTTATATTGATAATTGGCTAGGTCACTGTGTTGGACAGTTCTGCGAGCTTAGTCGCCAGGTATGGGTGAAGCAGCAGGACTATCTGGCGATCAAAGAGCAGCAGCGCGCTAATGTCGTGGCCATTGCGCAAACTGAGCAGCAAATACAGGATAATGTTGACCTGAAGCGAGCGGCCAATAGTCAATTGGTCGATCTTAAGGCCCAACGCCAGGGTATTAGCGCACTGCGCGACAAAGACCAGCTTCAGCAAGACCTTGAAAGCTGTGAGCAGAGTCTTGTTAACAGCGCCAAATCATTACTGGAGCAAGAGCCGCAATTTGCCAAAAACCATCAGGCGATTCGGCAACTACAGCAAGATATAACAACGAGTTCCCTTGGGGTAGAGGTCGCGGCGCTCGAGAGTAAGGTGTTGCGTCTCTTGATCGCGAACTTATTAAAAGGCCCTGAGGACTCTGGCTTAGACATGCCCCAGTTAATGACCAAAGACTGGGTCGGCATTGGTGCGCTGGAGCACAAGCTAGAACAAGTCAAACAACTTGATCGCCATCATAGTGATGTGGCCAGAGCCTTACACAGCGCTGAGTACAGTGAGAGTTCACGCAGCATTCGCGACCAGGTGCTAGCGCTGAGCAACGAAAGACAGCGCCAGCTGAGCCAAAGCAAAGAGCGGTATGAGCGCAAGCTCGTGGAAATTAAGCGCATTGAGCACAATAAAATCAATTACCCGCCCCACGTTGAGGCGGCCCTGAATTCAATAAATATGCAGTGCCCCCAGGCGCAAGCCGCTGTGCTTTGTGATTTTGTAGAAATTACTGACCCAAAATGGCAAATGGCTATTGAGGGTTATATGGGTGGCGCGCGCTTTGCCATTATTGTTGAACCCGAGTACGAGGCCGAGGCCATTCGGGTGGTACGTAGCATGAAGGGTGGTCGTAATAATGCCCGCGTTATTCAGGGTGAAAAAGCTCAGCGAGACGCCGCTAAAATTGTGTTGGCGCGAGATTCAATAGTTGAGCTGATGAATTTTGAGCATCGCATAGTTGAATATTATCTACAGGCCTCTTATGGCTCTGTACTGCGTGTGAAAGACGAAGAGGGCTTGCGTCGAACTCGCCGTGGCGTCACCAGTGCTGGTTTGGGTTCGGGCAACTACGCCATGTTTCGCTGTGACCTTAATGATGCAGACCTGGTATTTGGTCAGGGTGCACGCCAGCGAGCGTTAGAGGCCAAGCGACAAGAGGCCAATGATCTGCATAAGCAGTGTCAACAGCAAGAGGATGAATACCGCCAATCGGCACGCGTGTACGATCTCATAGAAAGTATAAAAGCCGTGCAATGCGGAGAGTTGTTGACAGACATGTTGACCCTTTATCGCGCTCGACAACATAGCGAAGAGCAATTGCAAAATCTTGATTTAAGTGACTTTGATGAGCTTGAAGCGCGGATGAAAGCCGTACAGCAAAGCCTTGATGAGCTTGAAAAGGGCGGTAATGATTGCAGTAAAAACCTCGGGGCTTTAAACGAAAAAAAGAGCAATTTCACTGCTTTGATTAACACCTTGGCGGCAGAACAAGAAAGCCTGCAAGAGGCCCGAGATACCTGCGAGGCCAGCGTAACGAATATCGCCAGTTATTACCCCGAATTTGACAGCGAAGTGGCCCTGCAAGAGGCTGAAGAAAAGGCTCGTGCTGGCAAAGGTGACTTTAGTTTTGCAGAGGAAAATGCCGCGTATTTTAAGCTCTTAGATCAGCATGAAAGAGCGCTGTACCAGGCCATAATGCAGCACAATCAAATGGCGTCTTTGGCCCATACTATTATTTATGCCCTTGGCCATGGTGAGCAACACGATGCCGAGTATTTTCAGGGTGTTGCTAAAATGGCCGTTGGAATACAGGCCGTCCACAATGGCTTAAAAAATAATGTACTGGTGGATAAAGCCGAAAAGCTGGGCACATTGCGCGATAGCTTTAATACTGCTTTTGTCAGCAATCTTTGCCACTCGATTTATCAGTCGATCAACGATGGAAAACGCATTTTAGAAGACCTCAATAAAGAACTCGACCACCACGTCTTTGGTTCTGATCGCGAGCGCTTTTATTTCGCCTGGGAATGGGTGCCTGAATTTAAAGAGTATTGGCGCTTTTTTAAGGAGGTGGTTAAATTGCCCAATTTGGGTGATGGTAGCTCTCTGTTCGATGCTGACTTGAACCCACAATCATGTCTGATCAGAGACAAGCTGGTCGCTATGTTACTCGACAAAGATGAGCAGGCGGCCCTCCGTGAATTACGTCGTATCAGTGATTATCGCCTTTACCGCCGTTACGAAATATATAAAAAACCGGAAAATAAAGAGCCCATTGCTCTCAGTAAATACGGTACCGGCTCAGGCGGGCAGCTAGAAACTCCGGCCTATATTATTCGCGCTGCAGCGGTAACTTCGGCTTTTCGCTTTAACGAAGGCAATTCACACTGTCGCATGGTATTAGTCGATGAAGCCTTTTCGAAAATGGATGAAGCGCGGTCTCGCGAGGTCATTAATTATCTCACTGAAGCCCTGGGTCTTCAGTTGATTTTTATTATGCCGACCAGTAAGTCGGGGCCATTTTTAGATTTAATTTCCAACCAGGTGGTGTTCAGCAAATGCCCGGCGACCGAAAAGGTGGGTGAATTAGATACCCATGTGCTGGTTGACCGAAAAGTCTGTAATCAAGAAAAGATCAAGGCCCTGTGGGCGCGACATCGAAAAACTATTCGCAACCAGGCTATGCTGGATTTTATGGAAGATTTATAGATGGTGAGCGTTAATAAAGAGCTTCTGTTTTTCGTGCCTGGCAATGGCAATGGCAATGGAAATGGCAATGCCTGAGCCAGACTTAAGACCCCCTCCTGCCTATTTACACGACCCCTTCGTCTCGGTTTTGTTGAATACATTACTTACCCATATCGACAAGGGGCGCGTGAGGCCTTTGCGAGTAAATAATAAAACCTTGCCGGCACTCTTTGATTACAGTAGCGGGAATACCGACTATTACTGG
>JBFHDT010000182.1:0-5142 GCA_041584575.1 Porticoccaceae bacterium | reverse complement strand
GGTAAGGTTATTTGGGTAACACCCAAGGGCACCGCAGGTAACCGTAAGCAGGGAGTGGGTATCCAGTTTCCCGCCGAGAGCACCCAGGTGGTACAGCGTATCGAGACCTATTTGGCAGGCCTGTTATCGTCGGGTCGACCGACGAATACGCTGTAGGGCGGGACTGCAGTTTTACAGGCGCACCTCGTTTTACAAAACAACTTTAATTGACTGCTAGCCCTTTTTTAAAAAATCAGCCCTATGCTTAATAAATGCCGCACGAGTATGCCTGCATGGTAAATCCTTCCCTACTAGTGGATTCTCACTGTCATCTCGATCACCTCGACCTCGAACCCTACGATGGTTGTCTTGAAAAATTGCTCGCCGATACCGCTGCCCGTGGTGTGAGCCGGGTATTGACCGTGGGCATCGACCTTGAATCTTCGCGGCAACAGCTGGCAATGAGTGCCGAGCTGCCCGGCGTCTATGCATCCGTTGGCGTACACCCGATGAATGCCGAGAGTCACGCCCTGCCGGAGGTCGCAGAGTTGAGTGAATTGGCCCAGTCTGAACGGGTTATTGCCATCGGTGAAACGGGTCTCGATTGCCACTACGGTGCCGAGACGATGGACTGGCAACGCGAGAGTTTTATTCGCCATGCCGAAGTTGCCCGTGCCTGCGCTAAACCTTTAATCATCCACACTCGTGATGCCCAGCAGGAGACTCTGGCAATGATCGAGCAGCATGTCGACCCAGCTGTTGCCGGTGTTTTACATTGTTTTACCGAGAGCTGGGAGATGGCACAAGCGGCGCTGGCGATGAATTTCTATCTGTCGTTTTCCGGTATTGTTACCTTCAAAAGTGCCGCAGCGCTACGCGAGGTAGTGGCAAAAGTCCCTCTCGATAGGCTGCTGGTCGAAACGGATTCTCCCTGGCTGGCACCCGTGCCACACCGAGGTAAAAAGAATGAACCGCGCTTTGTGGTTGAAGTGGCGCAATGTGTGGCTGAAATAAAAGGTATTTCCTTTGACGCTTTAGCGCGGGCCAGTAGCGATAATTTTGACCGTTTGTTTCAGCTCTAGCCGCTTGATTACGTTAATTTATCCAAGCCAAAAAATGCCTCAATGGCCTCTTTCTGCGCCATTGCATCGGCATAACCCAGTTGAATCAGCTCGCGACAGAAGCCGGGCTCAAATAATAGGTAGCTTGTAGCACTGCTGCCCCCCCCTTTTTTTGTCGCCCCGATTGCGCGCAAAAATAACTTCATACTCCGGGGTAGTTCATGGAAGTACTCCTGGGCAATATCATCGATTGGTGTTGTGGGTGAAATACACAGGTGCTCAATATATTTTAAGGGACTGGTTTTGGTTCGCTCGTCTGTGTCTACGGTGACATCGGCATTACTCGCGGTCCGCGTTTTAACCAGCTTGTTAATGGCTTCCAGTGTTTCAAGGTCACTCTCGATCGAGTCAATAAAGGCGCTATTGAGCAAATGACCAATCATTTGTGCCACGGAGGGAGAGTGGAGAGGGGCTGCAACCGGCTGATCGCGAGAGGGGTTGTCGCTCACGCCAATGACAAAAATTCGGTCTGCACCCAGGTGCAGTGCCGGACTTAGTGGTTTTAGCTGGCGCATGGCACCATCGCCGTAATAGCGAGTATTGATGGCACGGGCCGGAAAAATGAGCGGGATGGCAGACGATGCCATCAAGTGGTCGATATTCAGCCCGGTGCGAATACCGTGGCGGCGACTGCGCGTCCAGCTTTCGTGATTGCCTTGAAAAAAGGCCACGGATTTACCACTAATATAGTCCATCGCTGTCGTGCAAACTGCCATTATCTCACCGCTCAATATGGCTTCGTCGATATGGCGAAAGCGAATGTAATTGTTGAGCAAGTGTTGCAGTGGTGAATTATCGAGTAGCGCCACGGAGCGCCCAATACCGTAGCCGCTGTGCATTAGAGACAGGCCCAGACGTAGGGTATTTTTCAATACGCCCCAGACATCGGTGCGGTAGATATCTTCGGCGTGCATATTGCGCCAGATAGCTTCTAGCTTGCGGGCACGCAAGCGAAAGGGTCCGGGGCGGCCGGCGATAGCCAGCGCATTAATGGCGCCAGCCGAGGTGCCGCAAATAATTGGGAAGGGGTTATGACTGGTGCGCGGCAGTAGTTGCCCCAGTGCTTTAAGTACGCCCACCTGATAGGCTGCGCGGGCACCACCGCCGGATAAAACCAAAGCTGTTGTCATCTCTTATTGTCGAACCTTCGCTTTAAAAAAGCCGCATTTATAATTAAAAAATACCCATCACCAGACCTGCGGCCATCGATAGACCGAGTTCTCGACAACGTTGTAGGTGTTGTTCGCTGACCTCGCCTTTGGCGATCAGCGGTTCGGCGACGCGGCGCAAGGGATAACCTTTGACGATGCGTTCAATTTCGCGCACCGCACCACTGCCATCATTCCCCGCACTGATAAAAACGCCGTAGGGTAAATTGATCTGATGGGACTCAGCTGGGTAATAGGTGCGGTCAAAAAAATCTTTTAGTGCGCCACTCATATAGCCAAAATTTTCGGGTGTGCCAAAGAGTAAAGCATCGGCGCTGAGCAAATCGTCAAGCCCCGCATTAAAGGCCTTTTTTACAGTGACGGTAAGCGTTTTTTCACTCCCAGCACCGGTAGCCTCTTCTCTGGCACCTACAGCTACGGCTTCGGCGAGCTTCTGGGTGTTGCCGCTTTGGCTATGGTAAATAATGGTTAAACGTTTCATCCCACAAGGCTAAGCAATCTTGGCCGTGGATGCAAAGCTGGTTACACTGTTATCTCTTACTACATGGATGTGGTATGCGTAGTTATCTACTCGCGTTTTCTGTCGCTGTGCTCTCTTCGGCCTATTGGTCCTGCCTTTCGTTGACTGACTTTTCGCGGTCTTGTGCGCCCTTTTTTCCTCAGCTGGTTGCGGCTTTTCTCGCGCTGGGTGCCTGGTGTCTTTATTGTCGATGCTGTCCATTTTTTGTCCGTGTCAGTCTGGTGTTTGCTTTGGGTTTGATGTGGGCCGCGTGGTGGGGGGAAGACATGAAAGGGCGACAATTACCTTTGTCGCAGGATAAAACCGACTTCGTACTTGTGGGTGTGGTGAGTGGGGTGCCGCAGACTGATGTCTTGCGTACACGCTTTGTGCTGCAAATAGAGACTCTCGAGCCGTCTGACACTATGCCGTACAGCCGTAAGAAAACTCCTCGTTTACAGAAAGTCTTGCTCAATTGGTACGGTGGCAGACGGGTACGTCCGGGTGAACGCTGGCAGTTGACGGTCAGATTACGCACTCCCCGCGGCTTTGCCAACCCCGGTGGTTTCGATTACGCGGGCTGGTTGTTCCAGCGACAGATTTCTGCGACGGGGTATGTTCGAGAGCAAGGTGTGAATAAAAACCTGGGGCAAAGTGGGCAATATGCCATTGATCAATTTCGCTGGGGCGTACTCGAAAAAATTGAGAGGCTGGACTTCAGTGCCGCGAGTAAAGGTTTATTGGCAGCACTGACTATCGGCGATAAGCAGGGCCTCGACAGCGAAACCTGGATGCATATGCGTTTCACCGGCACCGTACATTTGGCCGTTGTCTCCGGCTTACATATCGGCATGGTTGCCGGTCTGGGCATGTTGCTGGGGAATTTTCTGGGCCGTTGTTTGGTGGCAGTGGGTGTGCCCGTGAGTCGCCAGCAAGTTGCGGTCATATTCAGTGGTGGTCTGGCGCTTACCTATGCGCTGTTGGCGGGGTTTTCGCTGTCGACCCAGCGGGCTTTAATCATGTTGTGCGTTTTTCTCTTGGCGACCTTGATTAAGCGTAAACCCCGGCCAGAGTTAGCCCTGCTTTGGGCTCTGGCGATTGTCGTGGCGATCGATCCCCTGGCGGCTTTATCGTCCGGTTTCTGGCTATCTTTCATCGCCGTTGCGACTTTTCTTTTGTGGTTTCTTCCTCGCCCGCGAGGTGGATATTTACAGGATTTACTCAGCGCCCAGTTGATCATTTTTTTACCGCTAGCGGGTCTGTTGTCACTCTTTCAGGGCGAAGTGTCTTTGCTTAGTCCCCTGGTAAATTTACTGGCCATCCCCTGGTTGGGCATAGCCGTCGTGCCTTTGGCTTTACTCGGTATGCTGCTTTTACCACTGGCGCCAGATATAGCGAGTGAGATTTGGACAGCAGCGGCATGGCAGTTGGATGTTTTTGATCGTGCTGCGACCTGGCTATCGAATTACGCAGAGTACTTTGTCTGGACCCTCCCCGCAGGACAAAGCGTATTGCTCAGTGTAGCGTTATTATTTACTGCTGCCGTAATGCTGATGCCAGCAGGTTTGGGACTGCGCTCAATGGCGATGGTATTGCTGCTGGCAGTTGCGCTGTCTAACCAGTCCTTTTTAAAGCGGCAGGGTAGCGGTGAACAGGTTGCATTATCGGATGACTCAAGTTTGACACTTGCCGTACTTGATGTGGGACAGGGTCTGAGTGTGGTGGCCATTAATAATGGCAGGGCAGTGTTTTACGATACGGGGCCGAAATACAGCGATAAGTTTAATGCGGGTAGTGGCATTATCGCACCTTACCTGCGCGACCAGGGTGTCTCAACTCTTGATGGTTTAATGCTCAGCCATGGTGATGCTGATCATATCGGTGGCACACAGGGCTTGCTCGAACATTTTAAACCGGCATATATATTGGCTGGCCAACCCCTGCGACTGCCAATGTCAGGCGTTGATAATTGTTTAGCGGGACAAAATTTTTTGGGCAATGGCGTGGCCGGGCAAAGCTGGAAACAGGCGGGGGTGACGTTTGAAATTCTCTACCCGGGGCATTTCTGGCCAAAAGGGTCGCCGACAAGTTTGGACGGCCCTTTAGATCAACACTTAAATAATGGTTTGAATAAACGCTCCGATAACGATAGTTCCTGTGTGTTGTTAATACGCTATCGTGATAAGACTATCCTCATCCCCGGTGATATTAGTGTCGAGGTTGAAGCGCAATTGTTAACGCAAGGGGTGCTGCCGGCTTCAATTGATGTATTAATAGCGCCCCACCACGGTAGTCGTACCTCGTCGAGTGATGCATTTGTAAAACATCTGTCTCCAACACATGTGGTGTATGCAGCGGGTTTTAATCATCATTT
>JBFHDT010000181.1:0-5149 GCA_041584575.1 Porticoccaceae bacterium | reverse complement strand
TAAAGGTTGACCGTGGAGGGCAGGTGACCTATCACGGCCCTGGGCAGATGGTGGTTTACACCTTGATTGATTTAAAGCGGGCGGGGCTCAATGTACGTGAACTGGTCAGTGCCATTGAGCTGAGCTTAAAAGCCTTGCTGGCGGGTTACGGCATTGTGGCCGAAACCCGCGACAAAGCGCCGGGGGTCTATGTTGGCGATGCCAAAATTGCTTCTTTAGGTTTGCGTATCCGTCGCGGGCGCAGTTACCACGGTTTGGCGTTAAATGTTGACGTTGACCTGGAACCTTTCCAGCGTATTAATCCCTGTGGTTATCAAGGCTTGCAAATGACACGGCTAAAAGATTTATTGCCAAGCTGTGATATGCCGACCTGGCAAATATTGGAAAGGCAGCTACTCAATGAGCTTGCTCTACGCTTCACAGCGGATCGGGCAGAAAAAAACGACTTACAAGGTTCTGATTTTAAAAGCTCCAATTTAAATAATAGGCAGTGGCAATATCAAGCCTGGCAGTACGAGTAAACCCTGTGCTATTTATAGTGGTTTTAGATGTGCTTTTATCCAATGTGTAGGCAAAATTAATGGACGGTAATTCCAGCAGCGACTCACCCGATAATGCCAAAGACGGCCAGCCGGTCAAGCGCACCCAGCGACTGCGCCGGGGTGAAAAGCTGCGTAGTGCCGACAAAGTTGAACGTATTCCGGTTAAAGTCATACCCACCGAGACGTTTTTACGCAAACCGCCATGGCTTAAAATTCGCCTTTCGAGCTCTCCCGATGTGGCGCGTATTAAAAAAATTCTGCGTAAAAATAAACTTTCCACCGTTTGCGAAGAAGCCGCCTGCCCCAATCTCAGTGAGTGTTTTAGCGGCGGCACCGCCACCTTTATGATCATGGGCGATATCTGTACACGCCGCTGCCCCTTCTGTGATGTTGGTCACGGCAAACCCAATCCGCTCGATATTGAAGAGCCTGCTCATTTAGCTCAGGCTATTGCAGAAATGCAACTGAAATATGTGGTGATTACCTCGGTCGATAGAGATGACCTTCGCGATGGTGGAGCGGGGCATTTTGCCGATTGTATTCGAGAGGCCCGCTTGCTCAATCCCGCATTAGAAGTAGAGGTGCTGGTGCCTGATTTTCGCGGTCGCATGGAGCCTGCGCTCGATATTCTTAGCGCCACGCCCCCCGATGTGTTTAATCACAATATTGAAACTGTGCCACGCCTCTATCGTCAGACCCGCCCCGGGGCCAACTACGCCTGGTCGCTAAAACTACTTCAGCAATATAAAGCGCGTAATTCTGCGGTGCCAAGCAAGTCGGGCTTGATGGTGGGTTTGGGTGAAACTAAAGAAGAGCTGCTCGCTACTCTCGATGATTTGCGCGCCCACGATGTGGAAATGTTGACGGTAGGGCAGTATTTACAGCCTTCAAAAAATCATTTGCCGGTTGAGCGCTTTGTACACCCTGACGAATTTCAGGAATATAGAGAATACGCGGAGGCCATCGGCTTTATACATATTGCCTCTGGCCCGCTGGTGCGCTCTTCGTACCATGCGGATAAACAGGCACACGGAAAGGAAGTTAATTAATGAACAAGTCACAGGAAACAGAAGTAGAAGCTGCCGTTTTTCGTCGATTGCTAAAACATTTGGACGAGCATAAAGAAGTACAAAATATTGATTTAATGAATCTCGCCGATTTTTGTCGCAACTGCTTGTCAAAATGGTATGTCGCTGAGGCTGAGGCGCGAGGCGAAAGTATTGATTATGAAGCGGCCCGCACCAACGTTTATGGCATGCCCTACGGCGAGTGGAAGGATAAGTACCAAACTCCGGCAACGCCCGAACAGCTGGCAAAGTTTAATGCCAGGCAGGGCGATAAATAAGTTTTTATCTCACACCTTTTTTAAATATGCATAATTAAAATAAAGTGTTTATTTTGAATTTAGGGAAAGCATTGGGCCTGCTGGAAATACCAGCGCAGTTTTTAAAAGTACTGTGTTTTTTATTATTGGCAAGTTTCGCTTTGTTGATGACAGGTTGCGCTTCTCCACCGGCTCGTCCCGATAATATTTGCGATATATTTACAGAGAAACGCGGTTGGTATAAAGCGGCTCGGTCTTCAAGTGAGCGCTGGGGTGGCCCGGTCACTGTGCCGATGGCGATTATGTATCAGGAGTCAAGGTTTAGGCATGATGCCAAACCACCCATGCGCTATTTTCTATGGATTATCCCCTACGGTAGGGCGAGTTCGGCCTATGGGTATGCACAAGTTAAAACCGGTACCTGGGATGATTATCAAAAAGATGCTGGCTCAATGTTCAGTGATAGAGATGACTTTGGTGATGCTATTGATTTTGTCTTCTGGTACATGAATATAAGTCAGCGGCGTAACGGTGTTTCCAAGTGGGATGCCTATAATCAATACTTGAATTATCACGAAGGCCATGGTGGTTATGCACGGGGTTCTTATAAAAACAAAACCTGGCTCAAAGGTGTTGCCCGTAAAGTAGAGCGCCGCTCAAAAACCTATAGCGCACAGTACAGTGAGTGTAAAAAACGGCTTGATCGGGGCTGGTTGCGTCGCCTACTTTTCTAATACAGGCATTGATCGTCCGCAATTAAGGGTCGATTCCTTACGTCAAATGTTGATGACTTTTGTTATGGTTGAGTTCTAGTGATAGCTCGATATTAATTCAAGGAAAGTCATGTCTATGAATAATAATACTGTAGCGCCATTGAAAGTAGAAGATCTTCCCCTCTGTTGCGATCCCTCACAGTTTGACTTTAAGACCACTAGCGAGCTAGAGCCTTTAAGTGAAATTATTGGTCAGGACAGGGCACTAGAAGCTATTCGCTTTGGTGTGGGTATGAAGAGTGAAGGCTATAACCTTTTTGTTTTAGGCCCCCCTGGCACAGGAAAGTTTACCGCGATTAATAAGTATTTGCAGGGTATCGCCAGCAAGGGTTGTGTTCCATCAGACTGGTGTTATGTCAATAATTTTGACGATGCCACCAAGCCGACTCTGCTTGAATTGCCCCCGGGTCGAGGCAGTGCCTTGCGCAATGATATGCGCCGTCTCGTTGAAGATTTACAGGATGCCATTCCCACAGCTTTCGATAGTGATGAGTACAAAGCACGGGCGCAGCAAATTGAAGCCGAGCTGCAAAAAAATCAGGAGGAAGCCTTCCGAGGACTTCATGAAGAGGCTCATAAGAAAAGCATCAAGGTTTATCAGGCGCCGGGCGAATTTTCCTTTATCCCCATCCTCAATGACGAAGAGTTAACACCAGAGGTTTTTGAAGAGCTCGATAAGAGCGAGCAGGAGCGTATTGAAAAAGATATTGCAGCCCTGCGTGCAAAGCTACGCAATATCGTTACCAAGCAAATTCCAGCGTGGCGTAAAGAGGCGGGGGAGCACTTCCGGAAGCTGAATAATGAAGTCACCATGGAGGCGGTCGGTCTCTATATGGAGGCTTTGAGCGCAAAATATGCTGACTTACCGCAAATGCTTGATTACTTGAGTGACGTACAAGCTGACATCGTTGCCAATGCGGTGGCTTTTCGTCCCGACAATGGCCAGCAACAGCAAATAATGATGTTTAACGCAGAGGACACCCTCAATCGTTACGAGGTCAATCTGATGCTCGACCAAGCTCAGGCCCAGGGCGTGCCGGTGGTTTTTGAAGAGCATCCCAGTTATGGCAACCTGTTGGGGCGGGTCGAAAATAAAGCCTTTATGGGGGCTTTAATGACCGATTTTACTCTGGTGAAACCCGGTGCCCTGCACAAAGCGAATGGTGGTTATTTAATTCTCGAAGCGGGTAAATTACTGATGCAGCCCTATGCCTGGGAGGGGCTTAAGCAGGCACTTTATTCTCGCGAACTGCGTATTGAATCTCTTGAGCAAGTGCTTAGTTTGGGGAGTACGGTGTCACTTGAGCCACAACCGATCCCCCTCGACGTGAAAGTCGTTTTGCTCGGTGACCGTATGCTCTACTACATGCTGCATGCTTACGACCCAGATTTCGCCGAGCTGTTTAAAGTCCCCGCAGACTTTGAGGCGGGTCTTGAACGTAGTCCAGAAAACGACATGCTTTACGCTCGTATGGTTGCCACTATGGTTGGCGATAAAGGCCTGTTGCCCTTTGACTGTAGTGCGGTGGCGGCTGTTATCGAACAAAGTATGCGCCTGGTCAATGACTCAAAAAAACTCTCCACTCACATGCGTAGCATTGCCGATATGCTTGCCGAGGCCAGTTATTGGGCCAGTGAAGCGGGGCGAAAAGTGGCCAGTGAAGACGATGTGCGTAAGGTTGTCGAAACGCAAATTAATCGCGTCGACCGGGTGCGTGACCAGGTGCACGAAAGTATTTTACGTGAACAAATCATGATTGCCACCGAAGGTGAAGTGGTGGGTCAGGTCAATGGCCTCTCGGTATTGCAAATGGGCAATTTCAGTTTTGGCCAGCCCTCGCGGATTACCGCCACCACCCGTCTGGGCGACGGAAAATTGATCGACATTGCTCGTGAGTCGGAGATGGGTGGTCCGACTCACACCAAAGGCGTATTTATTTTAAGCAGCTTTTTAGGGGCTCGGTACGGACAACAGGCGCCGTTATCACTTACCGCTAGTCTCGCCTTTGAGCAAAACTACGGTGGCGTTGATGGCGACAGTGCCTCACTTGCCGAACTCTGTGTGCTTTTATCTTCGCTCAGCAATGTGCCAATCAAGCAGTGCTTCGCCATTACGGGCTCTATGAACCAGCGTGGTCAGGCACAGGTGATCGGCGGTGTGAATGAAAAAATTGAAGGCTTCTTTGACATTTGTAGTGCGCGTGGTCTAAGTAGTGAGCACGGAGTGTTAATCCCCCATAACAATGTTGAGAATTTATTGCTGCGCCATGATGTTAAAAAGGCTGTTGCAGCAGGACACTTTAGTATTTACCCCATTAGTCATATCGATGAAGCCATTCAACTATTAACCGGTATTCCTGCTGGTGAGTCTGATACCGATGGTAACTATCCGGCGACAAGCATTAATGGGAAGGTACAGGCGCGGCTGCAGGAATTTGCCGAGTTGCGAAGGAGTTTTGCGCGAGGTGATAAAGAAGAGAGATAAAGTCTTCAGCTTAGACATTTCGAAG
>JBFHDT010000180.1:0-5152 GCA_041584575.1 Porticoccaceae bacterium | reverse complement strand
CTATTAGTGGATGTCTTCATTCTGGTGATGGAAGGCATGCATCAGGGTATCAAGTCAAAAGGACTGGGCTTTGTTGGCGCCGCGCAATACACTGTCAAAACCTATGCACTTCCCGCATTTGCCGGTCAGCTGACGACCATTTTGGCGTTAGCCCCACTGCTGTTTATGGGGGGCACCAGTGGCAAGTTTATTCGGCTGATTCCGTTAACCGCCATTATCTGTCTTGTTGCCAGTTATGTTATTGCCTTTGTGTGGGCGATTCCCATGTCGAAGTATGTACTGGGTAATCTCGATACCAGCAAACAACAAAAAACCGGTGTGGTTGATAAAATCATGGGCGGGCTTGAACATGCAGTGATTGGTATTCTGAATAAAACTTTTGTGGCCAAAAAAGCACTGGCTTATGTCTGGATTGGTATCACCCTGGTGTTAGTGGTCATCTCCTTCATGTTTGCAGGTCAGCTGAAGATGCAAATGTACCCTAAGGAAGATGGCAGCGACATCGGCATTACGGTGCAATTACCCCGAGGCACCTCATTGGAGGAAAGTAAAGCCCAAGGCATCAAGCTTGCTGAAGCATTGATTGATAAGCCTTATGTTTCAAGCACCATACTTTATGCGGGTAAACGCAGCCCTTACGCTGGCTTAACCAATATCGGCAACCCGGAAGGACCGAACGTGATTGGTTTTACACTGAAGCTGGTGCCTCTGGAAGCAAGAAACGGCCAGATGAGCTTTATGCTGGATGGCGACATTCGGCAGACATTAGATCCGTTGATTGAAAAAATACCCGGCGCTATTTTATCCGTCAACGCCAATACCGGTGGGCAAGGCTCAACCACGGGCTTTGCGTTGAAGCTTAAAGGGGAAGACCTCAAAGAATTAGATGCGGCCAGCCAATATCTGGCAGGACTGCTGCAAAGTGTCGAGGGCGCCAATGAAGTGAACAGCGATTTGGCTGCCCCGGAATATACTATCAGCGGTCGCCCGAGAAGAGAGTCGTTAGACTACTTTGGTATCTCTCTGGGTAACATGGCGCAGGAACTTAGCCTGGCGATGTCACTATCAGAGGTCACCAAGCTTAAAACTTCCGGCTTACAGGATGATATTCCTATTAAAATGGGGGTTTCCTGGCCTGGCAATGATCATCATCCGGGGGTGGCCAAACAAGCGTTGGATCTCAGCAACCTGAAATTGCGCTCGGCAGACGGAACGCTCATTCCTGTCAGTAATTTGATTATCCCTATGCCCGGTGCCCTACCGCCGGTGATTCATCATGACGGAGGCGAGCGTTCTGTGACCGTTAGAGCCAATTTTAGTGGCCCTGATGGCGATGCTGCGGTGGGTGCGGTAGCTCAGCAAATCGGCGAAATTTCTACCCGCTTCCCCGGGGTTCAGATTGCCTTGGGAGGCTCTGCCAAAGAGCAAGCCGAATCCAATGCCCGCATGATGCAATTGTTTTTGCTGACGCTGGTATTAATGTTCTCTACCTTGGTATTGCTGTTTAACTCGTACCGCTTACCTTTTATCATCATATTCGCCATTCCCTTTGCTTTAATCGGCACCTTCTTTGGTTTCTACGCCATCGACATGGCGTTGTCCTTCCCGGCCATGGTGGGTATCGTCTCGTTATTGGGTATTGTGGTCAACGTCTCTATTGTGTTGGTCGAAACCATGCTTGAACACAAAGCCTCCGGCATGAGTATTCAGGAAGCTGCCGTCAGGGGCGCCGCAGATCGCTTACGACCAATTCTCAGTACCAGTATGACGACGATTGCAGGGCTAGCGTTGCTATCCTTTAGCAGCCCTATGTGGCAACCACTATGTCTGGCGATTATTTTCGGGCTACTGGCAGCCACGATAATTTCGATTTTTATTATTCCTTGCCTGTTCCTGATACTTACCCCCGCATCTAACGGCACAGAAGGGGAGGCAAGTTAACGATGGCTATTTCAAGCTTCACGTCTACACAACACAATAGGGCGATTAAAAACAATAGAGCAAACCAACAGGCGCAGGGTGAATGGTTTGTTTGCCCTACCCCGAAAAAGAACCCTTTGCTGAGATTTGTCTGCTTCCCCCATGCCGGTGGCAACGCAACCACTTATCGGCCCTGGGCAGAATGGCTACCAGAGGAAGTTGAATTGCTCATCGTGCAACCGCCTGGGCGCAGCAGCCGATTACTAGAAGCGCCAATAGACTGCATGGCCGAAATAGTAGAGCAATTATCATCGGCTTTACTTTCTCAACTCTGCGTGCCTACTGTGTTTTTCGGCCATAGCCTGGGGGCTAAAACCGCCTATGCGTTTATCCACAAATTACAAGACATTGGTTTTCAACTGCCTGAACACTTTATCGCGTCTGGTTGCCGGGCGCCGCATTTATCTTCAAGTGATCCCATTCATGGGCTCGATGATGAAAGTTTTGTTAACCGATTAAGAAATCTCAACGGAACACCGGAGCAAATCCTCAAAGACCAAGAACTGATGAACTTGCTGTTACCAGGTTTAAGAGCGGATTTTAAACTCGCTGAAACCTTTGTACGTGATTACACAAATAAACTGGCCGTGCCAACAACCGTTATCGGGGGGACAGAAGATCATTATGTTCCCAGACGAGATTTGTTTGCCTGGCAACAACACTTTTCTTTGGCAATCAGTTTACACGAGTTCAAGGGCGGACATTTTTTCTTTGAGGAAACTTCGATAGCGCCGCTTACAAATAGCATTATTGGATCAGCCATCCGCAATCAAGCCACTCTTTACTCATCGGTGGGAGGTTAGCAGATGTTTTATCCAGATCAACAAATAAACAAAAGTTTCTTTTACTATACCTGGTTGTAGACTATTATTTAGGTGGTTGTAGTCGCACAGGGTCTGTTGACCACCCTCAGCAAACACTCGATTTATAAGGCTTTTTCTAAAACAGGTTATTAAGGAGCAACTCGTGGCACAAAAGAATGAAGATAATGTCCAAGATGCAGTAACCGAAGCAGATATTGAGGCTTCAAACGCACAAGAGCACGCAAATGGCATCATTAAAACCGGCGTATATGCATCTGTTGGGGTTGGGTTAATTCCTGCGCCTGTGGTTGATGCTGTAGCCCTTACCGGCATTCAGCTGAAAATGATTCATTCGCTTTCCAAGGTTTATGGCGTTGAATTTTCAGAGTCTCGTGGTAAATCAATTATCGGCGCACTTATCAGTGGTTTTTCGCCACTGGCAATATTTACCCCAGCAGCCAGCTTGATCAAAGCTATTCCTGTGGTTGGTTCCATTACCGGCATGTTCACCATGAGCATTCTCGGTGGTGCCTCTACTTACGCGATTGGTAAAGTGTTCAACAAGCACTTTGCTTCTGGTGGCACGCTGATGAACCTAGATGCTAGCGCAGTAAAAGATGAATTCAAGCAGCATTTTGAAGAAGGTAAAGCCGTCGCTAAAGAAGCGAAAGCCTCCTCGACTGCTAAATCAGCTTAATGATTTGCACAATCCGTACTTAAACGGCGCTCTGGCGCCGTTTTTTTGCCCCCACCCATAAACATAAATTTATTCCTTTAGGCGCTATAACCTGTTAACATCGCCCCCTAACTAGGTGCCTCAATGAGGATAATCGGGAAGTTTGGTCTAGTTTTCTTTATTAGAAAAGTATCCCAACGCTGCCCCCGCATCGGTAAGCAAGAGCGAGCATTTGTAGTATGCCACTGGAATTAACATTCTGGGAAGGCGCAAATGGCGGTAAAAATTCTTTACCCTCTTGGAGCCCGAAGACCGGCCTGGATTAATTATTTTCATTCCATTAATCAAGCACGGCGGGTGCTTAGAAGGATATTTTTATGGCTACTCAATTTAGTTCTCAATCATCTATTTCCTCAGCTTTAGAGCAATCACAACAAAAAGATCGCACCATCAATAGCCTCGTTCAAAATCTTTCGGCTTTCGTATTTGGCGCTATTGTTATCTTCGCCGTTGGATTCTTACCCATGGAAGCGGCTCATAATGCCGCCCACGATAGCAGGCACTCTCTGGCATTTCCTTGCCACTAAACGCTCCCTTATTAGGCGCTTGGTAACGTAACAAGGGCCGGGATCAGTTTTATTCATCATGACCAGGCTGGCAAAGGCTTGGCATGTTTACATCTTTTTGTCTGGAAATTAACAGCATGATTTTTCGTCGTCTTATATTAAGTGCTTTATTGGTAGGATTCTTGTCTGGGGCCGTCTTTAGTTTGCTTCAGATAGCGTTTGTTAACCCCATCATCTTTGCCGCAGAAACCTTCGAGGTGGCGGAACCGGGAGCAACCGACGCCGACACTCATCAACACCAACACGACCATTCACATACCCATAATGCCGAAGCATGGGCACCGGAAGACGGTTCGGAACGCACGTTTTACACATTTTTATCCAATGTACTCGCAGGCATTGGTTTTTCTGCACTGATACTGTCGCTGATGTCTCAGCTTCAGGGCCAGGGCATCACGCGTATCAGCCATGTTAAAGGCATCATTTGGGGAGCAGCCGGATTTACGGCGTTCTTTGTTGCGCCAGGCATAGGTTTACCGCCTGAGATTCCTGGCATTGAAGCAGCTGCCATTGAGAGCCGCCAACTCTGGTGGGTGGCTGCCGTTGCGTGTGTAGGGCTTGGCTTGCTTGTGGCATTTTTTGCCCCCATCAAATTGAAACTTATAGGCGTTGTGTTGATGGTGGTGCCTTATATAGCGCCGATCCCTCACCATGAAGGCGCTGCATTTTCACACCCAGATCCGGCGGCCGTCGAACAGTTAACCGCATTGCATCAAGAGTTCATTCTGACCAGTGGCGCCGCCAACTTAGTGTTTTGGCTGGTACTAGGCGTCATTTCAGCGTGGGCACTCAACCGGTTGGTGTTTAAAGGGGCAATCCAGCGTGAAACCAACTTCGCTTAATTTCCCTTTTACGGCGGTTTTTGGTCAGTCGACGTTTAAGCTTGCCTTAATTCTGGCAGCAATTAATCCGTCCATTGGCGGTGTATTGGTGTGCGGGCCAAGAGGGCTGGCAAAGTCTACCTTGGCCAGAGGCTTTGCCAATATTTTACCCGCGGAAAATGACACGAATACCAAACCACCGTTTGTCACGTTACCCTTGGGTGCCACTGAAGAAATGCTGGTAGG
>JBFHDT010000179.1:0-5175 GCA_041584575.1 Porticoccaceae bacterium | reverse complement strand
AGGGTACCTAACACCGTTAGGCAGAAAGGCAGCAGAACATGCCCAGAATTTATTACTAATAATAAAGGGGTAATCATAACGAGCTGAACATATAAGGCCGACGATAGCACCCGGCGGAAATCTCAATAAAACCAGAGTAAGACGCCAAAAAAGCACTCATCCAACGGAAGAAGATTGCCCAGCCTCGGTATCGTAGTCTGCTAATTTTTCAAGGCTTCTCAAAACAACATCCACCGTTAAACTGACCTTGTCGAGCTTCGCCGCGGCCTCTCGCCCCTGCTGGGTAGCCCTGAAAAAATGCGGTGTCATCAGCAATAAGTCTTTTAAAGCTTCACTCGCCAGCGGGCGCGTATTAAAACGCAGCACTTGCTCATCCACCTGTTTAAAACCCTTGGCAAAGGCGTCATCAAGCTTACTCAGCTCTGTTTTATTGAGCTGGGCATAAGTGGCCTGCCGCAGCTCTTGTAAATGGTCGGGGCCGGGCTCAACCAATAGCAACTTACCACCCAAGGGCAAAATTTTATTAAAGCCTTGAAAACTGTGAAAACCGAATACACACAAAATAATGTCAACACTCGCGGGCAACACCGGTGGCTGACGATTAGTACCCACCACCCAGCTAATCTCTTTATGTCTTTTTGCTGCGGCAATAATCGCTTCTTTGGAAATATCCAGACCAATGAGGTTCAGTTCGTCATCAGCTTTTTTAGCTCGTAACTCATTAAGAGCATGGGCCAAATAATAGCCTTCGCCACAACCGGCATCGAGGCAGCAGGGCTGCTCAAGATCAGCAATTGTTTTGCGCAATACATCTGACAGAAGATCTGCCAACGGCGCATAAACACCCGTGTCTAAAAAATGCTGGCGCGCCATCACCATGGCTTTACTGTCACCCGGATGCTTCGAGCGCTTGTGCTGCACCGGCAATAAATTCACATAGCCCTGACGGGCAAGATCAAAACTGTGGCCGTTCACACAGCGTAACTGTTTTTTATCCAGAGTTAAGCGCTCACCATCAATCGGGCAAGCCAGGTTGTTAGCTTTCACGATTTTGTTAGCAACCGACAAATAGACAGACTCGCCCCGAGATAAGCATTAATACTGCTCCAGGGGTGAACTCACCTGGCCATAAATTTCTGCGCTGCCATCACGTTTTAATAGCAAAACCTGATAGGGCGTAAAGCGATCGCCCATTTCCATACCCGGGCTGCCCACGGGCATGGCGGGTACCGACAAACCCAGAGCATCAACAGGTGGTGCAGCGAGAAACTGCTGTAGAAACCGCGCCGGAATGTGCCCCTCAAACACATAGCCATCGTCAGACACGACGGTATGGCACGACTGGTATTGGGGGGCAATACCCCACTCAGTTTTCAGCTTGTTTAAGTCTGCCGGGTGGTGAGTGGTGAATGAGAAGCCCCTGTCCTCTGCATGATCGACCCACTTGCCACAGCAACCACAGGAGGGACTTTTATAGACGTCCATGGCAATAGCAGCGCTGGATTGCTCGACCTCACCTTGCTGACTTGCCACATCAACACTGCTGACAGCAGAAGTTTCCAAAACAACGGGTGCCTTGTTCTGCTCTGTACAGGCCAATAAAGCCAGGGATAACACAGCGCCTAAAAGGCAATATCTATAATTCATTGATCCTCCAACAGTTCGAGTGACAGGCATTGCTCAAGCAGAGCCATGTAAAAGTACAGTAATCATTTGCCGGCGAGTCTATCATTAGTGCTAGCGTTTCATTCAGGCAAAGCCACCAAAAACACTAGAGACACTGTAATAATGACAAGCGCAAAAATATTCGTCACCGGGCTCTTACTCGCTGTTACGGCCAGCAGCTGGGCACTAACGCTAAATAACCAGCAAGAAAGCAAATCACTTATCTTCGCAGATTCAGCCTTGGAATGCGGTGTTTATTATGAATACACCGCTAGCGGGCTGGAGAAAAACCCGAATGTCGACACCGAAGTGATTCGCACTATCGCTCAGAACTCAGAAACCCTGTTGCACACTGCCGATTTGCTCTATGACGCAGCGGGTATTTCTATTACAGACAGGCGCGAAGAGTTTATGCGCAGGGCGAGAAGTATTATCAAAGAAAGGCAGAAAAGCCCGAGAAGTATTGACGAGTTGATTTTCGACGTTGGTGAAAAGTGCAAACGATTCATGGCAAGTTATTCTTACCGAATAAAAAATATAACGGCGCAGCCGAGCTCTATTTAAACCGCACTCTATTTGAACCGAACTTCATTTAAATAGAGGGTACGGGGCTGAAGCCCCGCACCCTCTCAGGTGTCAAAGGCGATCAGGCTTTACTGTCAAACACGTAGGGCTCAAGGCTTTCTTGACCCTTAATACGATATTTGTGCCACTGACCACCACCGTAGTACACCAGCTGGCCGGGCTTGGCAGTACCCTCGTGATCGTAGTAAGAAATACAATCCCGTAAAGGCTGTGTCGCGATATCAACCTGGGCGCAATGTTCGGCATACTCTTGTTGAGACTCCTCTTTAATATCGACAATATCAGCGCCTTTTTCTGCCATAGTATCGAGCATCCACTGCACATAATTACCGTGGTCTTCGATGGAGTCGGTGAAGTTAAAGCTGCCACCGCCGCCCTGAGGCCCAGTAATAACAAACATGTTAGGGAAACCTTTGGTTTGCATGCCCAGCCAGGTTTTCGTGCCGTCCTCATTCCAGGTTTCTTTCAGCGACCGGCCATCGCGGCCCTTAATCATGTCAAAGGTCGCCGTCGCCATCCATTGGAAACCCGTCGCATAAATCAGCACATCAACAGGGTACTCGACACCATCGTGAACAATGCCCTTCTCAGTGATTTTTTCAACACCGCGGGGCGCAGTGTCCACCAGGTGCACATTCGGCTTGTTAAACGTGGGCAGATATTCATCGTGAAAGGTAGGCCGCTTACAGCCATAAGCATAATACGGTTTCAGTGCAGCAGCGGTTTTAGGGTCTTCAACGATAGCATCAACACGCTCACGAATTTGCTCCATAATGCGGAAGTTAGTATCCAGCATTTTCTGCATATGCTCTTCAGGCGATAATTTCGTCTTATGTTTTTTCTTCGGGGCTGCCGTATCAATTTTGCCCGACAGATAATCGTCATTAGCCGACAAAGCTGTGCGACCCGATGAGATTTTGGCAAATCTCGCCCGTCGCTTTTTCGCCCAGTCGTCTTCAGTTTTCCAGGTTTCAATTTCTTCAGGTGTGGTAGCCCGTTGATCACGGACATCAACCGAGGAAGGCGTACGCTGAAATACAAACAACTCTTTAACCGTCTTGGCTATTTCCGGAATAATCTGCACCGCAGTGGCGCCGGTACCAATAATACCAACACGCTTGTTGGTGATATCGACGTTGTAATCCCAACGAGAGGTATGGAAGGCATCGCCTTTAAACGTTTCCATGCCATTGATCTTCGCCAACTTAGGCGTGGTCAAAATACCATTGGCGACCACCAGATATTTGGCTTTCATCTTGTCACCGCGATCAGTACTGACCTGCCAGCGGCCCGTAGCATCGTCCCACTGGGTTTCTTCAACCGTCGTGTGGAACAGACATTTATCGTAGAAACCTGTCTTTTTCGCGATGTTCTGACAGTGCTCCATGATCTCGAAACCACTGGAGAATTTCATAGAGGGGATATAACCCATCTCTTCCAACAAAGGCAGATAGCAGTAGGATTCAACATCGCAAGCAATGCCCGGGTAACGGTTCCAGTACCAGGTGCCACCGACGTCGCCACCTTTTTCACAGAAACGTACATTTTTGTAACCGGCCTTACTCAGCTTGTACCACAGCAAAAGACCAGCGAAACCAGCGCCAATGATAAGAATTTCACACTCATCATCCAGTGCTTCACGTGGGATTGGTGGCTGGGAGTGCACATCTTCAAGGTACTTGCTGAATTCACCGTCCATTTCAATGTAATCGGCAACACCCGTTCTTGAGGCTTTCATTTCAAGGTATTTGGCTTGCTCTTCCGCATTGAACACCGCACCGGCTTTCGCTTCGGGAAGAGCCGTCAGTGCCTCGTCGGTAACGACGGCGTAGCCTTTGCCGGTTATTTTGTCATTGGCCTTTTCAGCCCGCGTATTAAATATCTTTAAACCTGTCTCTGGATCTATCGAAATCGGTGGTTTTGGCATGATTATTTCTCTGTCATTAATAATTGGTAACCGTCGATTATCACTGCCCTTGGCCATATGGTCTAGTAGCAAATGATAATTAACAGCGTTATCACCTTTCTGAATCGCATCTTTATGCCAAATGCTGCCATCGCCATTGCGGTCAAACAACACCGAGCCATCGGCGAGGAGGGTTTCAATACCATCGCCGTCGAGGTCGAGGGTTAGGGGGTCGCGGCGGATGATCCAGTTGAGAGCGTCTTGAAAAAAATCGCTGACTGCGTCAAAAATGCTCGTCTCACCGCTGCCGTCGGGAAATCTGATTGGCTCCTTGAAAAGCGCCCCGCCCCATTGATCAAACCCCTCGGCAACGCTCTCGCTATCATCAACGTTCTCTGGGAACATAATGGGTTGCTCGATCAGCGCTTCGCCCCATTTATCCACCCAGCCACTGACACCCTGATCGAAAGCGGCCTCACTTGCAGGCTCGGAGAAATTCGTTGGTTGGGAAGTAAGCGCCCCACCCCACTTATCGAGCCACTCTTTAGCGGCCTGAGTGGTATTTGTATTTGAGAGGGGTGTATTTGCTAATTCGCCGGCAAGTATACCCGCTAAGGCTTTTACAACCGCCCCCCAGGGCTTTTGCCGAGGGGTATAACCTTAGCCACAGAAGAAGCAACCGCCGCAACCGTGGCCACGTCAAATATCCCTTAGATGACGGCATTATTCTGCGCAATAGCTAATACCGTAAGATCTATGAGAGCCTTATTCGGACCAACAACAGCCTTATTAAAAACGTCCATGGACGCAGTATCCCCTGACAGCGCCAAGGCATCTTTCACCCACGCATGGACCAAATCCTGAAAATCTTTTGCGCGGCTGGCCACGGTAGTGTTCGATTCATTCCCTTCAGCTTGTTAAGTCAAGCTACTACTCCTTATTTATCTCTATTAGTATTTGAGTGCTTTTGCCAACTTTTGGCGCAGCAGAATCACCGGACTGGCAATACAAACTGCGTT
>JBFHDT010000178.1:0-5246 GCA_041584575.1 Porticoccaceae bacterium | reverse complement strand
GAGTTCCTCGGTTTGGCTTACTTTGCCGAAGTGCCTGCGGTACTTTTTGATATTCAACGGGCTGGCCCCTCCACAGGTATGCCAACACGCACCCAGCAGTCCGATATATTTGCCGCCGCCTACGCCTCTCACGGTGATAGCAAGCATGTATTGCTGATTCCCGCTGATCCGAAAGAATGTTTTGACATGTCTGCCGACAGTTTTGATTTGGCTGAACGTCTGCAAACTCCGGTGATCGTGATGAGTGATCTCGATCTGGGTATGAACGATAACTTATGTGCACCGCTGGAATGGGACGACAACCGCGAATATGACCGCGGTAAAGTGCTGTCAGCGGAAGATCTCGACAATATGAGCGAACGCTACGGGCGTTACCTCGATGTCGATGGTGATGGCATTTGTTATCGCACGCTGCCAGGTACTCACCCCGAAAAAGGGGCCTTTTTTACCCGTGGCACTTCGCGCAATGAATATGCGGTGTACACCGAGTTTGGCGATGCTTATGTGAAAAACATGGAGCGGCTCAATGCGAAAATGGAAACTGCAAAAAGCTACGTTCCCGGGCCAGTAACCTATCAAGCTGCGAAACAGACGCGCGACGGTGTGATCTTTTACGGCTCCAGCACTGATGCTAGTTTAGAAGCGCTTGACCTGTTGGCTGAGCAGGGCGTACACCTCGATGCCCTGCGCCTGAGAGCCTTCCCCTTTAGTAAAGAAGTCACCGACTTTATTGATAGTCACGACAAGGTGTTTGTCATTGAGCAAAATCGTGACGGTCAGATGCGTAAGTTATTGATTATCGAATGCGATCTTAATCCGAAGAAGTTGCTGTCCTACGTCCACTATGATGGTATGCCGATGACGGCGCTCGGCGTGTCTAAGCACATTGCTGAGGTACTTGGCAAAAATAATGTAACCCCCCTGCGTAAGCGCAAGGCTGGAGCTAAAGTATGAGTTATATTCGCCCCTCATTTAGACATCCCAACGCTCAGGCAAATGCCAAGGGCTTTACCCGAGAAGACTATGAAGGCGCCTTGTCGACGCTATGTGCTGGGTGTGGCCATGATTCTGTCAGTAGCGCCATTATCCAATCCACTTTTGAATTGAGTATTGAGCCTCATCGGGTTGCTAAAATCTCCGGTATCGGCTGTTCTTCAAAAACGCCCACTTACTTTCTCGGCAAATCCCATGGCTTTAACTCGGTGCACGGGCGCATGCCCTCAGTAGCCACTGGCGCCAGTATGGCTAATCGAGACCTACTTTATGTGGGTGTTTCCGGTGATGGTGATAGCGCCTCTATTGGCCTCGGGCAGTTTGGACATATTGCCCGTCGCAACCTGAATATGAGTTATATCGTTGAAAACAACGGTTGCTACGGTTTGACCAAGGGGCAGGACTCGGCAACCACCGATATTGGTTCAAAGAGTAAAAAGGGTGCGCCTAATCCCTATGAGCCTATCGACCTCTGCGCCCTGGCTTTACAGCTTGGCGCGACCTTTGTTGCCCGCAGTTTTTCGGGTGACAAAGAGCAGCTGGTACCTTTAATTAAGGCAGCTATGTCCCACAATGGTTTTGCATTTATTGATGTTATTTCACCCTGCGTGACTTTTAATAACACTGCGGCCTCGAGCAAGGGTTATGAGTTTGCCCGCGACCATATGCAAGCCACTGGTAAAATCGATTTTGTGCCGGTGCGTTCGGAAATTACTGCGAATTATCCGGCGGGCTTTAGCGAAGAAATCACTCTACACGACGGCTCGGTTATCCATCTTTACAAGGATGACAAGCTCGACTGCACTGATAGGAACAGCGCGATGAATGCTATTGCTGATTTCAAAGGCAAGGGGCAGGTGCTAACAGGTCTGCTTTATGTCGACCCTGATAGCCGCGATTTCCACAAAATTCAACAGACAGTATCGCAACCCCTTTCTAGTCTTAGTGAAAATGATCTGTGCCCGGGTTCGAGAGCTTTGGGTGCGATTAACGCCAGTCTGCGCTAGTTGAAAACCCCCTAAGCGAGTGGCGAAATGGCAGTTCTGGATTGATCGGGGCGGCACCTTTACCGACCTGATCGCCAGAACCCCGGCTGGTGAACTACGTAGTTTAAAACTGCTCTCCGAAAATCCTGAACGCTACGGTGATGCTGTGCTCGAGGGCATCCGCCAGTTGTTGGCGGCACCCAGTGTTGCCGCTATTTCTACTGCACAAATCGAGAGTATACGCATTGGTACGACAGTGGCGACCAATGCCCTGCTCGAGCGCAAGGGTGTGCCGACGCTCTTTGTCACGACCCAAGGTTTTGCCGATGCTTTAAAAATCGGCTATCAAAACCGCCCTGATATCTTTGCCCTCAATATCCAATTACCCGAACCGATTTACAGCGATGTGCTTGAAATTGACGAGCGTCTGGCCGCTGATGGCAGTGTTATACGTCCTTTACAAGCCGAACTCTATTTAAGTGTGTTTCAGTCTGCTTATCAGCGTGGGCTGCGTGCCGTAGCAGTAGTCTTTATGCACGGCTATAAAAACCCGGCTCATGAATTGGCCATTGGTAAAATTGCCGAGCAGGCCGGATTTGAGCAAGTCTCTCTCAGCCATGAGGTTAGCCCTCTGGTGAAATTTGTCAGCCGGGGTGACACGACGGTAGTCGATGCCTATATCTCACCAGTGCTGGAGAAATATGTGCGGCGTTTGTCGGCGGCACTGCCAGATATACCACTGCTGTTTATGCAATCCAGCGGTGGTTTGACGGATGCCGAAAATTTCAAGGGTCGCAATAGTTTGCTCTCCGGTCCTGCGGGGGGTGTGGTGGGTGCCGTTAAAACTGCCGCGGAGGTAGGTTGTTGTAAGGTGCTGGGCTTTGATATGGGTGGCACATCCACCGATGTTTGGCATTACAAGGGGGAGTATCAACGGGTTTACGAAACTCAGCTCGCCGGGGTGCGCCTGCGGGTTCCGATGATGGATATCCATACTGTGGCAGCCGGGGGTGGATCACTGTGTTATTTCGATGGCTCACGCTTTCGTGTCGGCCCAGAATCTGCAGGTGCCGATCCGGGGCCTGCCTGCTACCGGCGCGGAGGACCACTGACAATTACCGACTGCAACTTAGTGCTGGGCAGATTGGTACTGGAGCACTTCCCGGCTGTGTTTGGCCCGGCGGGCAATGAACGGCTGAGTATCGATGCCGCGCGGGTGAAGTTGGCACTTGAGGCGGAAAAAATTAAAGAGTACAGCGCTGAAAACCTGTCGTTGGAAGAAATTGCTGCGGGCTTTGTCGATATTGCAGTACAGAGTATGGCCGGGGCCATTAAAACAATTTCTACCCAGCGCGGTTACGATGTGGGCGAATATGCACTTAGCTGCTTTGGTGGGGCCGGGGGGCAGCATGCCTGTGCAGTGGCTGATGTACTGGGTGTCGATAAAGTGCTGATTCATCCGTTGGCCGGCGTGCTGTCGGCGCTGGGCATGGGGCTGGCTTCAGTCAGTGTTCTGCTTGATCGAAGCCTGGCCTGGCCAATGGAGGGGCTAGTAGACGCTGATTTTAATGAGCAATTCGAGACTTTAAAAGTTGAGGCTTTAACTCATCTACCTGAGGAAAAACACGCTAGGCTGCGTTTTATTGAAAAAGTGTATGTCCGTTACCAAGGTGCCGACACGGTAATTGTGGTGGCACGCGATAGCACCGCCACAATGCAGGCCGCTTTTGAAAAGGCCCACCGCGAACGCTTTTCTTTTCTGCAAAGCGGAAAGGCACTGTTTATTGAAAGTATTTCTCTTGAGGCGGTGCTTGAAAAAACTGATCAAACACGCGATTTGGAGGTGGTACCTCGGGCAGGTAGTCCAGAGGTCAGTGCTCGGGTTTACAGCGGCGGTCAGTATGTGACCACGCCCATTGTGCAAGTGGAAAACCTGGGTCCGGGGGTCAGCGTACCCGGCCCCCTCATGCTAGTTGACAGCAATTCGACCACCCTGGTCGACCCGGGCTGGCAGCTTGAAGTTCTGGCTGATGGCATGTTGCAACTGAACAAAACACGGCAAGTGGGCCAACGGCGCAAATTGACAACCCAACGCAACCCGGTGCAACTGGAAATTTTCAACTACCAGTTTATGGCTATTGCCGAGCAAATGGGTGCCGTACTGGCCAATACCGCTCACTCGGTCAATATTAAAGAGCGATTTGATTTCTCCTGTGCCTTATTCGATAGCGGCGCGAACTTAATCGCCAACGCGCCTCATGTGCCAGTACATTTGGGGTCGATGGGTGAAACGGTGGCGCGTTTGATTGATAGTCGGGCCGGTAATATTCATCCCGGCGATGTCTATTTGGTGAACTCCCCCTACGCCGGTGGCACTCATTTACCGGACTTAACTGTGGTTAGCCCCGTATTTAATGAAGTGTCTAATGGGCCGCTTGGCTCGACATCGACTAAGCAAGGTGGTCAGTTGAATCCCGAGCCTGACTTCTTCGTGGCCACTCGCGCCCATCACGCAGATATTGGCGGTATTACACCGGGCTCAATGCCTGCTGAAAGTAAACATATTGAAGAAGAAGGCGTATTGATAGACGACTTTTTACTGGTAAAGGCGGGCCAGTTTAGAGAGCTAGAAGTGCGTGAGCTGCTGGCAAGCGGCCGTTTTCCAGCGCGCAATATCGAACAGAATATTGCCGACCTACATGCTCAGGTGGCTGCTAATACCTATGGGATTAGCGAGTTGCAACACTTGGTACGACACTATGGTCACAGTGTTGTTAGCGCTTATATGCAGCATATTCAGGATAATGCCGAAGAAGCGGTGCACCGTGTAATCGCTAAATTACACGACGGCAACTTTGAATATGCCATGGATAGTGGCGCCCTCGTCAAAGTGGCGGTGCGCATTGACCAGCCTGCGAGACGTATGAGTATCGACTTTAGCGGTACCTCGGCACAGTTACTCGGTAATTTTAACGCCCCGGCTGCAGTGTGCCGGGCGGCGGTGCTCTATGTTATTCGCACGTTAGTAAACGAGCCCATTCCACTCAACGCCGGCTGCCTGCGCCCAGTCGATATTGTTATTCCCCAGGGCAGCATGCTTAGTCCCTCTTACCCTGTGGCGGTGGTTGCCGGTAATGTCGAAACATCACAGTGTGTAGCTGATGCACTTTATGGTGCGCTGGGGGTGCTGGCAGGCTCACAGGGAACCATGAACAACCTCACCTTTGGCAACGAAAAATATCAGTACTACGAAACAATATGCGGGGG
>JBFHDT010000177.1:0-5255 GCA_041584575.1 Porticoccaceae bacterium | reverse complement strand
TTAAAATAGTGCTGGCTGGCCATACCAAAGCCGTGGATAGCCCGCTTGCCGGCCTGACCCAAATAAATTTCGTTAATATAAGCCTCAATGATTTCACCTTTGCTGTAGTGCTGCTCCAACATTAGCGCCATCACCGCCTCAAGGCCTTTGCGCAGTAGGTTCCGATCATGGCTGAGATATAGGTTCTTCACTAACTGCTGCGTAATGGTACTGCCACCCTGGGTCGCGCTGCCCGGACGCAGGTTATTCACTAGCGCTCGACTTATACCGCGAATCGATATGCCGTAGTGCTGATAGAAATTGCGATCCTCTACCGCAATCAGGCCTTCCAGTAGCATGGGTGGTAATTCTTCCAGACGTACCGGTAGGCGATCTTCGAGGTGAGCCGGGTAAATGCCACCAATGCGTAACGGCTCGAGACGCACCAGAGTCAGGGGCTCACCTTTCAGCGTGCGCAAACGAGCTAGCTGAGAACCCTGAAAGGTCAATGTAAATGTTTGCGCCGACTTACTTTCATCCCAAAACTCAAAGGCCCGAGAATACACGTCGACACGCTGTTCTTGGAGACGATACTGGCCCGCAGCAGTGAGAGTTGCAACGCGACGATAGCCCAATTTCTCAAGCTCCCATATAAGGCCATCGCGGGATAGCTCTAGCCCTTCGTATAGCTCCAGTGAACGGCTATAAACGTGGCTTGGTAACGACCATTTGTTGCCGGAAAAGCGATGGGTCAAGCGGTAATCCAGCACGACTAAAGCAACTAAACCTATAGCAAACAGCGTGAAAAGCGCTCTTTTTGCAAGTTTTTTTAGGCCTGAGCTTAACCCTGAGCGCTTCGCTTTGGCCGTTTTTTTCCGAATTTTTCTGCTTTTTTTCTTAGCCAAAGTCCCATTCCTACGAAGCGCCAGAGAGTATCTCGAAGCATCTTATTTACTGTTAAAATACCGCCACCAATAGTCTACCGCCAGGCTATGCAGCAAGCTATTTGATTATTGCGCACAGTCAAAATTACTGGAGTCCTTATGAAAACAATCGATGTCTACGGCATAGGCGCCGCACTGGTCGATACCGAAATAGAAATCAGCGATGCCGAACTCGCCACTTTTGGTATAGAAAAAGGTGTCATGACACTGGTTGACGAAGCTCGCCAGCTGGAATTAATCGCCCACCTCGACGACCATCTGGTGATGGCCAAGCGCGCCAGTGGTGGTTCGGCCGCCAACAGTATTATGGCCGTTGCCAGTTTTGGCGGAAAAGCCTTTCAGTCCTGTAAAGTCGCTGACGATGACAACGGCCGCTTCTATTTAGACGACCTCACTCTGGCTGGCGTCAGACACAATGGTACCGATCAGTTACCCGAAGGAACCACCGGCAAATGCCTGGTGCTGATCACCCCCGATGCCGAGCGCACCATGAACACCTACCTCGGTATCAGCGAGACTATCTGTCGCAACAACCTTAATCTCGATGCCATCGCCAGCGCAAAATATATCTACACTGAAGGCTATTTGGTGACGTCACCGACGGGTAGAGATGCCGCCATTGAATGCCGCAAGCAGGCTGAACAAGCGGGTACAAAAACAGCGTTTAGCCTCTCCGACCCAGGAATGGTTGAATTTTTTCGCGACGGCCTTGAGGAAATGATCGGCGAGCACGTCGACCTACTGTTTTGCAATAAAGACGAGGCCTTTGGCTGGACTGGCGCAACAACACTGGATGCAGCCGTCGAGAGCATGAAACAAACTGCCTCTACTTTTGCCATCACCTTGGGGGCAGAGGGCGCATTAATTTATGATGGGGGGAACACCCATCGTATCGCTCCCACAACGGTAACGGCTGTTGACACCAATGGCGCGGGGGATATGTTCGCTGGCGCTTTTCTCTATGGCATTACCAACGGCATGAGCTACCGCCAGGCTGGTGAGCTAGCCAGTATTGCCTCGGCGACGGTGGTCACCCAATTCGGACCTAGACTGCCTGTCGACCAGCACCGTCGCTTATTGGCGCAGGTATAAAATTAGCCCATAAAAAAACGGCGCCTTTTTCTTTGAAAAAGACGCCGCACGCCACAGGTTAGTCAGGATCGTTAACGAGTGCCGTGTACGACCATAGTCTTGCCTTTTACCCACACCAAATCCTGCTGCTCAAGCACCTTGAGAACCCGCCCCACCATCTCCCGCGAGCACCCAACGATGCGGCCAATCTCCTGACGAGTGATTTTGATTTGCATGCCATCCGGGTGAGTCATAGCATCTGGCTCTTTACTCAAATCGAGTAGTGTACGCGCTACACGACCGGTCACATCGAGGAAGGCAAGATCACCCACCTTACGGGTGGTATCCCTTAAACGCTGCGCCATTTGCATTGACACGGCATAGAGAAAATCGGGATGACTCTTAGTTAGCCCGTGGAAGTTGTCGTAACTGATTTCGGCGACATCACACTCATTTTTAGCCCGTATCCAGGCACTGCGATCCTCCTGACCGAACAAGCCCATTTCGCCAAAGAAGTCACCGGGGTTTAAATAGGCGACTATCATCTCGCGACCATCGTCATCTTCAATTAACACGGTCACCGAACCACTGATAATGTAATAGAGCGTATCACTGCTGTCACCGGCATAAATCAAGGTGCTCTTTGCCGGATAACGCCGCCGATGACAATGGCCGAGAAATTGTTCGAGATTGTCGATATGCGGGGTAATAGGTTTTAGACTCACTGTGTCACGCTCCATATTTTTTTATACTCTTGGCTCTTATCATCGCACTATAAGAATATTAATGTAAACCTTTGGGCTAGCTGGCCTCTATAATGCCAACCGCCACTTGGAACACATATTAAAGGTACGGTATAAGCCGCGCCACCAACCCTGGTTAATCCGAAAAAAAGCAGGCAAGTCCTGCCTCACCAAAAAGAGAGGAAGTAATTCATGAAAGCCAAAGTCAAGTGGGTCGACAACGCAATGTTCCTGGGTGAATCTGGCAGCGGTCACTCAGTCGTCATGGACGGTCCAGAATCCCTTGGTGGGCGAAATATGGGTATTCGACCAATGGAAATGCTGCTGATCGGCATGGGAGGCTGTGCCAGCTTCGACGTGATGAGTATTTTGAAAAAAAGCCGCCAAAACGTAACGAGCTGCCATGCTGAACTTGAAGCTGAACGTGCCGATGTTGTACCGGCCGTCTTCACCACAATCAATATCCACTTTGTCGTTAAAGGACAGGATTTGAAAGAAAAACAGGTCAAGCGAGCTGTCGAATTGTCTGCTGAAAAATACTGCTCAGCGTCAATAATGCTTGGCAAGGGCGGCGTCACCATTAGCCACAGCTATGAAATAATCACAGGAAATAACGAAGAGAAATAAAACGACTTTATTTTGGGCAAAAAAAGCGGGGAGCTCGCGCTCCCCGAAAAGTATAATACAGGGGGGTTAGGAGATAAATCCGCTAGCATGAGATCCTAGGTCCCGTTGCTTGCTAACGATGGATGAACTATAAATAGTCGAGCGTTATAAATAAAATGTATTGATTTTATCTATAATATTACCAGAAGGACTGTTTATAAGCCTCGCCTACCCCCACTAAACAAGGCCCCCTATAAAATAAAAAGTATTAGCCTACGCATAAGTTAAGATACAATGAAACATAATATCAATAACCTAAGCTTATACTATGCCCCTCGATAACCTCTCTCGCGTCGATCTTAATCTACTGGTAGCCATGCAAATCTTACTTGAGGAGCGCAATGTCACCCGCTCTGCCGAGCGCATGTTCATCACACAGCCCGCCATGAGCAAAACCTTACTCCGCTTACGTACCGCTTTCGACGACCCTCTCTTTACCCGCAGTGGACGTGGGCTGGTACCCACGCCACGAGCCCTTGAAATACAACGTCAACTACCGGAGATCCTCAACAGCGTCTCCCAGGTACTGGAAAAACAGGGGTTTGACCCGGCAACACACGAAACCTCGGTTCATATCGTCGCCCCCGAATTTATGGCCGTACAAACTGTGCCCGAACTCACTAAAATACTGCAGGAAGAGTCGCCCGGTATCTCTCTTGCTCTATCAAATATTGATGACACTTATGAGCAAATGCTCGAGTCGGGTGAAATTGATTTTGCTCTTGAAGTTAAAAAACCCCTGCCTAAAGATTTTGTCGTCACCCCGCTGGGCAGCTTCCGTCCCGCTGTGTGGATGCGCAAGGGCCATCCATTGTCTGACCATGATCCGACCTTGGACGAAATGCTGGACTACCCCTTTATTCAGTATTTTTTGCTGATCGCCGACAAGGTTTCTCCCAATACCGAAAGCCGCTTTGACCGCATGCTTCACGAACTGGGCCGCAAACGCCACAAAGCGCTGACCACCGATCAGTTGATGACGGCTCTCGACACCTTGAACTCATCGGACTGCTTAATGATGAGCACCATGGACGATTTGAAACAAGAAGGCGAGTACTACGAAATTGTCCGTAAACCCTACCCCAAAGAAATCGAGCACTACCCAGAAATACCGGCTGTTCTGGTACAGCATCGGCGCACACTGAATTCACCAACCCACAACTGGGTCAAAGAGAAAATCCTCAGTATCGTGCAAGGTTTACGGCAAGAGCGCGGTATCGACGAATAGAGTGAACCGCAAATAACGCCATACAACCACTAAAAGCGGCTACTGCTTTCAGTCATCGCCTTCGCCACCAGGCCCATAGCCGACTTCAGCGGAGCGGGAAAGGGCAACCCGCCATTGCGCAGCGCGCTAACACCGTGGGCCTCTTCATCCTCAATCATCTGCTCAACAATAGCGCGGCTTTTGCTGTCTGATGCCGGCAAATCATTCATATGGCCCTTTAAGTGCTCGCAAACCTGCTCTTCCGTGGCCGCGACAAACCCCAGGCTCAAGCGATCACTAATCGCCCCGGCGCCAGCACCAATACCAAAGGAGAGCCCATACCACAGGGGATTGAGGGCACTGGTGTGACTACCCAGCTCTTTAATCCGCTGTTCACACCAGGCCAGATGATCAACCTCCTCACTGGCAGCCGCCTCCATATCAGCCTGAACACTGCCTTTCTTTGCTGTTAAAGCCTGTCCTTGGTACAGCGCCTGAGCACACACCTCTCCACTGTGATTCACTCGCATCAACGCGGCAGACAAGCGCTTCTCGGCGCCACTCAAACCAGGTTCCTCTTGCGGCGCAGCGGGTGAAGTCCGCCGGGCACGGGGGCTGCTCGCCAAGGTCCGTAGCGCAACATCT
>JBFHDT010000176.1:0-5268 GCA_041584575.1 Porticoccaceae bacterium | reverse complement strand
GGGCATCTTCAACCCACCCGCATTCCCGAACATTAAGGGTCTCGACAGCTTCACCGGTGAAAGCTGGCACACCGCAGAGTGGCCTGAAGGCAAGTCACTGGATAACAAAAAAGTCATCATGATCGGCAACGGTGCGACTGCCATGCAGCTGGGCCCAGAAATTCAAAACCAGGTGGAGTCGCTGACTATTTTCCAGCGTGGTCCCCACTGGGTGTCGCCTTTTGAGCAATTCCGCGTAGATGTGCCCGAAGAGATTCGCTACCTGTTCAAGGAAGTGCCCCTTTATCGCATGTGGTATCGCATGCGTCTTGGCTGGATCTACAACGACCGCGTTTACGACTCTCTGCACAAAGATCCAAATTGGGAGCACCCCGAGCGTTCATTAAATGCCACAAACGATAGTCACCGCGCCTATTTCACCAGCTACATGAAAAAACAACTGGGCGATCGCGCCGATGACCTGATGGACAAAGTACTGCCCACCTTCCCTCCCTTCGGCAAACGTATGCTGATGGATAATGGCTGGTTTCGCATGCTGCGCAATCCCAAAGTCGAGCTGGTTGATAACGGTATTGATCGCATCGAAGGCAACAAAGTCATCACCAAAGACGGCAACGAGTACGAAGCTGACATCATCCTTATCTCAACCGGCTTTGATGTACTGAAGTTTTTGTCGACTTACGAGATTATTGGTCGCGACGGTAAAAATTTGCGTGACGTTTGGGGTGATGACAATGCCTCGGCCCACCTCGGCACCAATGTCCCCGGCTTCCCCAACTTCTTCACCCTCTACGGCCCCAACTTGCAACCCGGTCACGGCGGCAGTTTTGTCTTCGTCTGCGAAATGCAAGTGCGCTATGTGATGCAAATGATCGAGCAAATGGCCAACGAAAAATTGGGCGCTGTCGAATGTAAGCAAGAAGTACATGACAACTACATTGACAAGGTCAACACCATTCACGACGATATGGTATGGACCCACCCTGGTGTTAGCAGCTACTACCGCAATTCCAAGGGCCGCGTAGTCGTGAATTCACCTTATCGTAATGTCGACTTCTTTAAGTTGACGCGCCATGTCGATATGGATGACTTCATCACCGAGCCCAGAAAAGCGTAAAGTTTTCGCTTGAACAAAACTAGACAGCGCCATCGTAAATACGATTAATGATGGCGCTGTCTAATTGCTAAAAAGCAAAGCCCTGATAATAATCACCCGTCTAAATTTAGTGCTCTTCTAAAAAGACAGTGCCCCTCCCCCTAAAGCACCTCCTTAATAAGTACCCGGGTAAACACCGCCGTCCAGCAAAATATTCTGCCCGCTCATATAGCCATTCATGGCACTGCATAAAAATGCACAGGTCGCGCCAAATTCATCGGGATCACCCAAACGGCCCGCAGGACTTGCCGCATAAAACTGCTGCTCGAAAGCGTCTGCGCTAAGGCCCTCTTGGGCCGCTCTATAGGCTAAATAGCCTCGCCCTCTGTCTGTGGCAAAAAGTCCCGGTAATAAATTATTAATAGTGACGTTATCGCGCACCTTTTCCCGAGCAACCCCGGCCACCCAGCCAGTCAAACCCGCCCTCGCACCATTCGACAAACCGAGGCCAGGCATCGGCGACTTAACAGCCGTACTGGTGATATTGACAATGCGACCGAAACCGCGCTCCGCCATGCCATCAAGGGTACGACGGATCATATCGATAGCCGAAAACATATTGCTGTTTACTGCATCAAACCACTCTTTCTGCCGCCAATCGCGAAAGTCACCGGGCGGTGGGCCACCCGCATTATTAATTAAAATATCCGGCTCAGGGCAGGCCTGAAGCACGGCATCGCGGCCTGCATCTGTGGTGATATCGCCGACCACCAACATTATTTCGGCCGAACTCAATTGACTCAAACTATCGACAGCCGCTTGCAAGGGCTCCGGGTTACGGGCAACCAAGGTCAGGTTAACACCCTCCTGCGTCAGCGCACGAGCGCAAGCCAAACCCAGGCCCTGACTGGCACCACAAATAATCCCCCGCTTACCGCTAATACCTAGATCCATATTCCTGTCCCTTTAAATACCCTGTTTTCGCTAAAGTCGAAGCGACATAAGCCTTGTTTTTAAAGTGTGGCATATAGACAGATACAGAGCACCCACCTCGCCACTACATATCGTTATAGTGCCAAAGACAATTTTCACTTACAAAAACAAGGAATAACAGGCGAGTAAAGGAACTGAAATAAAGTGTTTAATTATTGATATTTCAGGGATGCTCTAGAAAAACAGGCTTAGGTGTGTCAGATTAGGAGTGCGCAATAGAGTCGGCTAACATAAAAACACCCCCTTACTGGAGAGGCAAGGGGGTGTTAAAGTAGTACTAGCAAAGTGCATCCAGCCTTGGAGCAACCTAGGCCTTATATCCTTATAAGTCCTGGATCTTATTCCCTATAGCAAATGGCCATCCTGACCTCTTCCCTGTATGGGGGCATCTTGCCCCTTCCGTAATTGCTCATCCTGAGCAGGTCATCCTGACCCCTTCCATGTATGTAACATCCTTGTCCAACACATCCATGTGGAAAGCATAATGCACTTTCAAGAGGTAACTGACTATTCAGCAATATCTGCAATGCATGTAGGATATATCCTACCCATTCATAACCACTGACTCACCGCGTTGATCTAACGACCATATTGACCTGTGCCACATCACTCAGTTAGTGTTAGCGCCGTTTCATTAATGACGATCACTGGTATGGCAACAAGAAAACGCGCTCTCAACTTTGAGCAAAGCCTAAAGCAACTCGAAACCCTGGTTGAATCTCTGGAAGCCGGCAATCTCAATCTCGACGAATCTTTAAAATCCTTTGAAAAAGGGATTAAAATCACTCGCGACTGTCAGTCAGCCCTCACAGAGGCCGAACAACGGGTACGCATTTTAACCAGCGATACTGGTGACGACATTAAAACTGCCGAATTTATCAGTGAGGATGGCGAGTGAAGCAAAGCTTCGATAGCTTTCTCGAGGCAAGTCGTGAACGCGTAGAACAACAACTCGAACATTGCTTGCCCCACGACAGCAACAGCCTTCCATTACATGCCGCATTGCGCTACACGACCCTCGAGCAGGGCAAACGTATTCGTCCCTGCCTGGTGTACGCCGCCGCCCACAGTCTTGGCCCAATCAACCGCGATACCGACTACGTTGCTACCGCGCTAGAACTGATCCACTGTTATTCGTTGATCCACGACGACCTGCCGGCAATGGATGACGATGACCTGCGCCGCGGCCGCCCCACCTGCCATATCGCCTACGATGAAGCCACAGCCATTCTCGCCGGTGATGGCTTGCAGGCTTTGGCCTTCGAGCAACTCACTCAGCTCACTTTTGTCAGTCCAGCAACCGCTCTAATCCTGGTTCGCGAACTTGCCCAGGCGGCAGGTGCAACGGGCATGGTCAAAGGTCAGGCAATGGATTTATTTGCGACCGACACGCCCATCGACCTCACCTATCTGGAAACCATGCACCTTCATAAAACTGGCGACTTAATCGTTGCCAGTGTTTCCATGGGCGCACAAAGCAGCGGTTGCACCAACACACAGACACTGCAAAAACTGCGCGCCTACGGCCGAGCGATTGGCCTCGCTTTTCAGGTTAAAGACGATATTCTCGACAACGAAGGCAATACCGCTGTACTCGGCAAACAAGCAGGCGCTGATCAACTGCACAACAAGTCAACTTACACGTCCTTGCTCGGCAATAAGGGTGCAAAAAAAATGCTAGCACAGCTGCACGAGCAAGCCATCGACGCTCTCGAGCCATTTGATGAACGTGCCGACCACTTGCGAGGTATCGCTGATTTTATCGTCAACCGGAACCACTGAGCCGCCCTATTAACGACGATTTCGTGTAAGATTGCCGCCTCAAAATCATCCCCTCAGCCTCCAGACATGACCGTCACCTATTCCGACATTCCGCTGACCCGACCCGCAACACCCCTGCTGGATCGCCTTAATTCACCCGTTCAATTGCGTACCCTGCCGGAAAGCGAGCTAGAACAGGTCGCCGATGAATTACGCGCCTATTTACTGTATTCCGTGGGTCAATCCGGGGGCCACTTCGGCGCGGGGCTGGGGGTCGTCGAGCTCACTGTTGCCCTGCACTATGTCTTTAACACTCCTGATGATCGGCTCGTTTGGGATGTTGGCCACCAGACCTATCCCCACAAAATCCTCACTGGTAGGCGTGAAGAGCTACCCACCATTCGCCATCAAGATGGGCTCGCCGGTTTCCCCAACCGCAGCGAGAGCGAATACGACCCTTTTGGTGTCGGTCATTCCAGTACCTCTTTAAGTGCCGCCCTGGGCATGGCCATCGGATCGGCTGTCGACCAAAATATGGATGGCCAACCAGGGCGTCGTTGTGTAGCAGTGATTGGCGATGGCGCCATGACCGCAGGCATGGCCTTCGAAGCCATTAACCACATTGCTCATGTCGATCTCGACATGCTGGTGGTACTCAACGACAACAATATGTCGATCTCAAAAAATGTCGGTGGCCTGGCCACCTACTTTTCCAAACTGTGGTCAAGCAAGCTCTACAATCTGTTTCGTGAGAGCACCAAAACACTATTAAAAGCCTTTCCATCGACCTCGGGTATCATTCGTAAAACGGAAGAGCTGATGAAAGCCCTGGTTGCACCCGGCATCGTCTTTGAAGAACTTGGCTTTACCTATATTGGTCCCATCGACGGTCACAACATTCCCCTGTTGGTGCACACGCTAGAAAACCTCAAGCAGATCACCGGGCCGGTGCTGCTCCATGTTGCCACCCAAAAAGGTAAAGGCTTTTCACCCGCCGAAAAAGATCCTATTGGCTATCACGCCCTGAACAAAATCCCCACCCCCGCAGGTGAAACGCCAGCGTCACAATCGAGTAGCGCCCCAAAGCTGCCCAAATACCAGCAGATTTTCGGTGACTGGCTCTGTGATATGGCCGGCGATCACCCCGAGCTGATCGCCATTACCCCTGCGATGAGTGAAGGCTCGGGCATGGTTGAATTTGCCGAGCGCTTTCCCCAACAATTTCACGATGTCGCCATCGCCGAACAACACGCAGTGACTCTTGCCGCCGGTATTGCCTGCGAGGGGAAAAAGCCTGTCGTCGCTATTTATTCAACCTTTTTACAACGCGCCTATGATCAATTAATCCACGATGTAGCTCTACAAAACCTCGACGTCTTGTTTGCCATTGACCGCGCCGGCCTGGTCGGCGAAGACGG
>JBFHDT010000175.1:0-5282 GCA_041584575.1 Porticoccaceae bacterium | reverse complement strand
CATGCCGCGACCCCGCGCCGTAAAATTGCCCTCGCCATAACGCTCAACGATGGCGGCCAACCGCTGTGAGACATACTGCCCCTTACGCTTAACGGATTCTGCAAAAGCGTCATCCGACCAGTAGTGGTCAATAGCAGCCTTAGCGGTGACAAAGGCAAAATTATTGCCCCGGAACGTGCCGTTATGTTCACCCGGCTTCCACTGGTCCAGCGCGGGTTTCATTAACACCACAGCAAAGGGCAAACCGTAACCGCCCAGTGATTTGGAGAGGGTGATGATATCCGGCTCAATACCCGCCTCTTCAAAACTAAAGTAGTTACCGGTGCGGCCACAGCCCGCCTGAATATCATCAATAATCAGTAGTAATCCGTGTTTTTTGCACACAGCCTGTAAATTACGCAGCCACTCAAAGCTGGCGACATTAATACCGCCTTCGCCTTGTACAGTTTCCACCATCACCGCGGCCGGTGAATTAATACCGCTGCTAGAATCAGACAGCACTTTATCCAGATAGGCGGTGGTATCGATACCATCACCCAAATAACCATCGTAGGGCATACGGTGCACGCCGGTGAGGGCTGCACCTGCCGCATCTCGGTGATGGGCATTACCGGTGGCCGCCAATGCGCCCAAACTGACACCGTGAAAGCCATTGGTGAAGGTCACAATGTTCTGCTGACCCGTCACGTTACGGGCTATTTTCATTGCCGCCTCAACCGCATTGGTACCGGTGGGGCCGGTGAACTGCACGAGATAGTCCATATCCCGCGGCTTGAGAATCTTCTCGTTAAAGGCTTCAAGAAAGGCACCCTTGGCCTTGGTATGCAAATCGAGACCGTGGGTAATGCCATCGTTGTTAATGTATTCCAGCAATTGCTCTTTAAAGACCGGATTATTGTGGCCGTAATTCAGCGTACCTGCGCCTGCGAGGAAGTCGAGAAATTGATTGCCCTCCGCATCGTAAAGGTATTCACCCTGGGCCTTATGAAACACCCGGGGAAATGCCCGTGCGTAGCTCTGTACTTCCGATTCAATTTCGTCAAATATTTTCATACCGTGATTTCCTTTTGTTGCGTGTATTGCGGTAAGGGGTGATGTTTGCGCCAGCGGAGTCCGCGGCGTTCTCTAGCGGGCTAACGGACCAATGGTCACTAGTACTTCCGTATCGTGCTGCCCGGCAAAATGCTGCGCTTTAGTAAACAACTCTTCGCGCCTTAAAAAGGCTCCATAGTGCTTGGCAATTCGGCCAAACAGCGCCCACGAGGCTTCGTTATCCTCGGTGATCGTAGTGTCTATAAATGTGCAGCCTAGGCATGCCTCTCTTGCCAAAATGTGCTCGATCATCCGCGTTGCCAACCCGTGCCCACGGGCACTCTCAGCGACAGCCACCTGCCAGACAAACAACGTTTCAGGCTTATCGGGCACCCGGTAAGCACTGATAAAACCCACCAAATCGTCATACTTACGGACCGCAACCGATGTACTGGCAAAGTGGTGACATTGCAGTAAATTGCAGTAAACCGAGTTGGTGTCGAGGGGTGGGCAAGCGCTGATCAGCTGAGAAACGTCCCAACCGTCATCCATAGATGGCGAATAAAAAATAAATTGCTGACTCATCACTAGCGGAACCCTAATTAAGGCTTAAGACCAATATGCTTAGAGAGCTAAGCAATATTTATAAAAAATAACAAATAAAGCTTAGAAAATTCACAAAAAAAACTGGGAATAAACGAATTAAAATACCATTACAAGCCAAAACAACATCAATCCTCCATATTTTGCTTAGTACACGAAGCATTGTACACTAAAGGTATTCCTGTGCAAGGCCGACCCGGGTGCTGCCCTCGATACCACCGCACCGACCCAGCGAGCCCCACTGGTAAAATTCATTCCCAGAGAACACAGAGATCTATAGCAAGACCTGTAAAGCCAAAATATAATCGCGACAAAGAAGCCATTGAAATAACATTTGAGAGAACCGAATTGGATAATATAGATGACGTTTTAGTTGCCTTGCGCCGGGTCATCCGCGCCACAGACCTGCATTCAAAGCACCTGGCAAAAACAACGGGCCTAACAACCCCGCAAATATTGCTGCTGCAGGCTATTCGCGCCAGAAACGACATCACCATTGGCGAACTGGCAAACGAAGTCAGCCTCAGCCAGGCTACGGTCACTACCATTCTCGACCGCCTTGAAAAAAGAGAACTGGTTTACCGGGAGCGCTCCACCAAAGACAAACGTAAAGTGCACGCTCATTTGACCGATGCAGGCGTCAACATCCTAAAAGACGCACCCACACCACTACAGGAGCACTTCACCGATCAATTTGATAATTTGCAGCAGTGGGAGCAGATGATGATTATTTCTGCCCTACAACGGGTAGCTCATATGATGGACGCACAGCAGATTGATGCGGCACCAGTGTTAGATATTGGTTCAATTGACCGACAGAGTACAAATATTGATAAGGCGTAAGCGCCCCTCCCTCGTCAAAAAACGACGAGCAGAGCGCATGAATAAAAAATTGCCGCTGCAGGAAAAAGCACCGCTTTTTCGTGGCCAATTCCTCTCACAAACTGACGAGCAAGCATACCCTCTCGCAATTAAACACATTGGCGCACATTTCAGTTGCTTACTTGGGAAAGAGAGAGCAGAGTGCTTCTGATGACCCAACTGCGAGCACGCTAAAAATCACATTTCATTTTGTTCAATATTTTCTTTTGGCGCAGCCAATCACAGTTAAGGAAGCCCTATTTTAGTGAATAACTCAGCAATAACCCTGGGATGGCGCGAATGGGTTCTGTTACCACAACTGAACCTTCCCCTTATCAAGGCCAAGGTCGATACTGGCGCAAGAACCTCCTGTCTGCATGCCTTTAGTCTTGAGCCCTTTAGCAAGGGGCGGACGGAGTGGGTTCGCTTCGGCATGCATCCCCAACAACATGAGTCAGAACCCGAGTTATTTTGTGAAGCACAAGTCGTCGACAAGCGAACCGTCACCGATTCCGGCGGCCACAGAGAAGAACGTTATGTCATCTCAACACTACTGGAGCTGGGCAACGCCAGTTGGCCCATCGAAATGACCCTTACTAACCGCGATACCATGCGCTTTCGCATGTTATTGGGGCGCACAGCCATGCAAAACAGGGTAATCGTCGATCCTGGCGCATCCTACTTACTAGGTAATGCAGAAGACACGCTTCGCACCCTACCTACCCAGGAGAATATCAAGTGAAAATAGCGATTTTATCCCGCAATAAAAAACTCTACTCCACCCGACGCCTGGTCGAAGCCTGCGAGCAACGCGGCCACGAGCCCATGGTGATCGATGTATTGCGTAGCTATATGAATGTTGCATCCAGTAAACCAGAAGTCCATTTTAAAGGGGAAACCTTGCCGACGTTTGACGCCATTATTCCTCGCATTGGCGCGTCAGTGACCTTCTATGGCACTGCGGTTTTGCGACAATTTGAAATGATGGGGTCCTATCCGCTAAATGAATCTGTGGCCATTAGCCGCTCTCGCGACAAATTGCGTTCTTTACAGTTGCTATCACGTAAAGGCGTCGGCATGCCCAATACCGGCTTTGCCCATGACCCGGACGATATTCCCGACCTGATTAAGATGGCAGGTGGTGCCCCCCTGGTGATCAAGCTGCTGGAAGGCACACAGGGCATCGGCGTCGTTTTAGCTGAAACCAAAAAAGCGGCTGAAAGCGTCATTGAGGCTTTTATGGGGCTAAAAGCCAATATCATGGTTCAGGAATACATCAAAGAGGCGGGTGGTTCAGATATCCGTTGTTTCGTGGTGGGTGACAAAGTGGTTGCCGCCATAAAACGTCAGGCTCAGCCCGGTGAATTCCGTTCTAATCTGCATCGCGGCGGTTCCGCTTCACTGGTCAAAATTAGCCCCTCAGAACGCGCCACGGCGGTTAAAGCCGCCAAGATTATGGGCCTGCATGTCGCCGGGGTTGATCTTCTGCGTTCAGAACGTGGACCTCTTGTTATGGAGGTCAATTCATCACCCGGCCTGGAGGGAATAGAAACGGCAACCGGTAAAGATGTCGCCAGCATGATTATTGATTTTATTGAAAAAAATGCCAAACCTCACAGGACACGTACACGAGGCAAAGGCTAAACGTCATGGGTACAGAGCCTTTCACCATCAATGGTGTTGCCGTTAAACCAGGGACGAGAACCACTATCGATCTACCCGCTGGGCGTCTCTACACACATGCCCCCGTTACGATACCCGTACATATTATCGCCGGCAAACATGCAGGACCCTGCCTATTTCTCAGCGCGGCTATTCATGGCGATGAAATTAACGGCGTTGAGATTATTCGCCGTGTTTTGAAACTACCTATACTTAAGCGGCTAAAAGGTACTGTGCTGGCTGTACCGATTGTCAATGTCCACGGCCTGATCAGCCATTCTCGTTATTTGCCCGACCGCCGCGATCTGAATCGTTCTTTTCCAGGCTCCGAAAAAGGCTCTCTGGCGGCGCGGCTGGCTCACTTATTTATGACTGAAATTGTGGCGAAGAGTACCCACGGTATCGATTTGCACACGGGTGCTATTCATCGCAGTAACCTGCCTCAAATCAGAGCTAATCTGGATGACGAGGAAACTAACCGTATGGCCAGGGCCTTTCAGGTTCCGGTGATTATTTCATCCAACCTTCGCGATGGCTCCCTGAGAGAGTCCGCCTCGGAATTTGGCATCCCTACCCTGTTATATGAAGCCGGTGAAGCACTGCGATTTGACGAAGTAGGTATCCGAGCCGGTGTTAAAGGCATTGTTAATGTCATGCGTTTGCTCGGCATGCTGCCCGCTACACGTGCCAAATCGAAGGCACACACCGAACCGGTTGTCGCCCGCTCTAGCTCATGGGTACGCGCACCCAGCAGCGGTATTCTACGCGCTATGGTGCCTTTGGGTGGGCGGGTTAAAAATGGAACCCTTCTTGGCATCGTCGCCGACCCCTTTGGCGAAAGAGAAGTTGAGATCACTGCAACATTTAGTGGCATTGTCATTGGGCGAACCAACTTGCCCCTGGTCAATGAGGGCGATGCGCTGTACCACATCGCCCGCTTTGAAGACATTAAAGAGATTGAAGCTAAAGTTGATGAGTTTCAGGAGGAGCATTCGCCTGAGCCAATATCCGCTCCTCACTCTGAGAGCCCTATTATCTAAAAGCTTTAACGTTAAGATTCGTAACAAACACATCTCTCCCCAACCAGGTTCTTTCGGGGAGAGGTAAAAGGCGAAGGCAAGTCT
>JBFHDT010000174.1:0-5297 GCA_041584575.1 Porticoccaceae bacterium | reverse complement strand
TTAATGTTTTGTAAATAAAGTCTCGCTGATAACTATGTATAAAATTTCTTTTTACGTACCCGAGAGTCATCTTGAAGTCGTAAAAGATGCTCTTTTTATTGCCGGTGCTGGGCGCATCGGTAATTATGATCACTGCAGCTGGCAGTGCCTGGGTGAAGGGCAGTTTCGCCCTTTAGAGGGAAGCCAGCCAGCGGTGGGTCAACGGGGTATTGTTGAGCGGGTGCCTGAGTATAAAGTTGAACTGGTGTGCGCTAGCGAAAATATTAAAGCTGCAATTGCCGCTTTAACAACGAATCACCCCTATGAAGAACCGGCTTACGATGTGCTTAAAATAAGCGTTAATCCCTGAATTTTTCAAGTTCCGAACCATTCTAATAATTGTACGTTGTTTGATCTACGGCAATTAAATTGTCACCTACAATTGTAAATCTAAGCATCGCCCCCAAATAGGCTGTGAGTCATAAAAGCCCTGATGGAGATGCTCAATGAGACAAGACCGTTTAACGACACAATTACAAAATGCCCTTGGCGAAGCCCAGTCGCTAGCTGTCGGCCGTGATCACACAGCGATTGAACCCCTGCATTTAGTGCATGCATTACTTAATCAGCAGGGTGGGGCCGTGCGACCAATGCTGGGCCAGGCGGGGTTTGATGTGGCCGGTTTACAGGCTGAACTCAATAGTAAGCTCGAGACCTTGCCGAAAATTCAAAATCCGACAGGGGATGTGAGTATTTCGCAGGATTTATCACGGCTATTAAACCTTGCCGATAAATTAGCGCAGCAGCAGGGCGACCAGTTTATTTCTAGCGAGGTTGTACTCCTCTCACTGTTTGATAGTAGCGACGAAGCGGGCAAACTGTTAGCGAAATTCGGTGATAAAAAAAGGCTTCAAGATGTGGTCACTCAAGTCCGGGGTGGAGAGTCGGTCAATGATCCCGAGGCTGAGGAAAACCGACAGGCCCTCGATAAATACACTATTGATCTGACCGAGCGCGCCGAGCAGGGCAAGCTCGACCCTGTTATTGGCCGCGATGATGAAATTCGCCGCACTATTCAAGTTTTGCAACGTCGCACCAAAAACAACCCCGTATTAATTGGTGAGCCTGGTGTCGGTAAAACTGCAATTCTTGAAGGTTTGGCGCAGCGTATTATTAACGGCGAAGTGCCCGAAGGCTTGAAAGACAAGCGAGTTTTATCGCTTGATTTAGGGGCTCTTCTGGCGGGTGCCAAGTTTCGCGGTGACTTTGAAGAGCGCCTCAAAGCAGTGCTCAATGAGTTGGGCAAACAGGAAGGCCGTATCATTTTATTTATTGATGAACTGCACACCATGGTCGGTGCCGGTAAGGCCGACGGGGCAATGGATGCCGGCAATATGCTTAAGCCCGCATTGGCCCGAGGTGAGTTGCACTGTGTTGGCGCAACCACCTTAAATGAATACCGTCAGTACATAGAAAAAGACGCGGCACTGGAAAGGCGCTTTCAAAAGGTGTTGGTTGACGAGCCTTCTGAAGAAGACACCATTGCCATTTTACGTGGCCTCAAAGAGCGCTACGAGGTTCACCACGGCGTTGATATTACCGACTCGGCCATTATTGCCGCGGCTAAATTGTCCCAGCGTTATATAACCGATCGGCAATTGCCCGATAAAGCGATTGATTTGATTGATGAATCTGCCAGTCGTATTCGCATGGAAATTGACTCTAAACCGGAGGTGATGGATAAACTCGAGCGGCGCTTAATACAGCTTAAGATTGAGCGCGAGGCGATGAAAAAGGATGAAGATGAAGCCTCTAAAAAACGTCTTGAAAAAATTCAGGACGATATTGCAGATATTGAGCGGGAGTTCGCCGACCTCGAAGAAACCTGGAAAGCAGAAAAATCTGCAGTACAGGGTTCTGCTCACATTAAGAGTGAACTCGAGCAGGCCCGCTTAGATCTGGAAACTGCGAGACGTAGTGGCAATCTTGAAGAAATGTCTCAACTGCAATATGGCTTAATTCCCGATCTAGAAGGCCAGTTAGCGGCCGCGGATGATGCAGAAACTTTAGAAATGAAGCTTTTGCGCAATAAAGTCACGGAAGAGGAGATTGCGGAAGTTGTCTCCAAGTGGACTGGCATCCCTGTCTCAAAAATGCTTGAAGGTGAACGCGATAAACTGTTGCGAATGGAAGACGCGCTGCATGAGCGCGTGATTGGTCAGGACGAAGCCGTCGTTGCTGTCGCTAATGCGGTACGACGCTCTCGGGCCGGTTTGTCTGATCCTAGCCGCCCCAATGGCTCCTTTTTGTTTCTTGGACCCACGGGTGTTGGTAAAACTGAATTGTGTAAATCGTTGGCCACTTTTTTATTCGATAGCGACGAGGCCATGGTACGCATTGATATGTCAGAGTTTATGGAAAAACACTCTGTTGCTCGCCTGGTGGGTGCGCCTCCCGGCTATGTGGGTTACGAGGAGGGTGGCTATTTAACTGAAGCCGTTAGACGTCGCCCCTATTCTGTACTATTGCTTGATGAGGTGGAAAAGGCGCATCCTGATGTTTTTAATATTCTCTTGCAGGTACTCGATGATGGCCGCTTAACCGATGGCCAGGGCCGCACGGTCGACTTCCGTAATACAGTCATCGTGATGACCTCTAATTTGGGCTCGGATATTATTCAGGAGCTTTCGGGTGAAGATAACTACGAGTCCATGAAGTCAGCCGTTATGGATGTTGTCGGCACGCATTTCCGCCCTGAATTCATCAACCGAGTAGACGAAGTAGTGGTCTTTCATCCGCTGGCGAGAAATCAGATACGTGGTATTGCTAATATTCAAATTAGCTTGCTGCAAGCGCGTCTTGCCGACCGGGAGCTTAGCCTTGAACTCGACGAAGATGTGATGGAAACCATTTGCGAAGCCGGCTTTGATCCGGTTTATGGTGCGCGGCCGCTAAAACGAGCCATTCAGCAGTTACTCGAAAACCCTCTCGCACAGGAAGTACTGGCGGGCAACTATCATCCAGGTCACACCATTCGTGTGACATTGGGCGATACTGGCTTAGTCTTCAAATAATTAGCCTGAATTTAGTAGGCTGTAAGTGTTGGGCAGGCTCGATACGTAGAGCTCTAAAAATTTATGAGACCGATCCCCCGGGACACAGGCTTGTGCTACTGGGGGTTTTTTTATTAAAGCTTCATTTCTTTATTTTACCCGGCCGATAATAAATAGCTGCGGCCTTAATGTTCACTAGCTCTCAGACTGAAGAAACGAGTGTTGGCTGCCTCAGGGGCTTGAATTAGACTCGGGGCGTTTTGTTTTTGGAAAGCTATCCGTGACTCTGTTTCGACAGGTATTAAGGGCTGTATTGGCAGCAATGCTCCTGCTTTACATCGGCAATATTGCCGTTGGCTTGAGTAATGGTAAAAGTCTGGTTGAACATCAGATGCGTACCCATGCCGAGGATACGGCGGCCTCCATCGCTCTTTCCATGGGGCAATCAGCGAATAGTCAGGATATTCCTGCCCTTCAGGCAGTTCTTAGTGGCGTCTCTGACAACGGCTTCTATCGACGCATTTATTTTCGAGATATTGATGACAACCTGGTCATCGATAAAGACTTCGTTGGTGCAGAGCACGCTGTACCCCAGTGGTTTGTTAGCCTGGTCGCTCTGTCGACTTATGAAGGTTCAGCAGAGGTTTCATCAGGTTGGGCCAAGCTTGGCACCGTGGTGGTGGTGAGTCATCCCGGCCACGCTTATAACGATTTATGGCACCTTGTGCTTGAGCAGCTGGCCTGGTTTACGCTAGTGAGTGTCGTCGTAAGTTTGCTCTTATGGTTTGCCTTGCGCCATTTTCTCAGCCCTCTACAAGCGCTTGAAGAGCACGTTTATAACCTTAGCCGGCAGGAGTTTACCGAACAGATGGTGTTACCCCGCACTCGCGAGCTGGCAAGCTTAGTCAGTGCGATGAATAACATGTCTGTGCAGCTAAAAAGCTTGTTTACTAGTCAGCTAAATTTAATTGCCGATTTACGCCTGCAAACTCACACTGACCAACTCACGGGTCTATCAAATCGAGCAGATTTTGATGCTCGGCTAAACAGTATTGCCGCCGATGATTTGAGCAAGCATTCCGCTGTTTTGATGATTTTTGCCATACAACAACTCGATAAAATCAACGCATTGGGTGGACGTGTTGAAGGTAATAACATGCTCATAGCACTGGCGCGTTGTTTACAGCAATCATTACTTGACTTCCCACAAGCGGTAGTTGCTCGCCGTCAGGGCCGTGAATTTTCTGTATTAATTAGCGATATCTCCCCAGAAGAAGCAGATCGGCTTGCTCTGGGTTTATACGACGCCGTGACTCAACTTACCTGGTTTGGCCAACACGAACACCCTCTGGCCATTCACATGGGTTTTACCTACAGTCAGTGTGTCAGTAATGGGCCAGAATTGTTGAGCGAGGCTGACATGGTGTTGCGTTCTTTCACGCAGCAAAAAAGTAGTGAATGGGCACGATTTTCGGATATAGAAGGGGCCCAGGCACCGCTGGTTTCGGTTTCGGCCATTGACTGGCAAACGTTTACGCAACGGGTTATTGTTGAGAAAAAAATACAGCTCAATATTCAAGGGACTTTTAGCTCGACGGATCAGGAGCTCACTGGCTACGAAGTGTTTTCAAGCTTTCCTGACGACAGCGATGGGCCAGGCCTGACCTCACGTATTGTTATGCCCGCTTTTGAACGGGTTGGCTTGGCACCGCAACTGGATCAACTGGTTCTCACTGAGCTTTGTGAACAGTGGCGTGACAGAGTGCATCCTGTAAGTGTCAATATTTGCCTCAGCTCGCTCAAGTCAACCAGTTTCCACAGCTGGCTCGATGAGTTTCTCACCAATAATCCAGATTTTGCTAACTTGCTAACACTGGAGTTCTCAGAGCGCATGTGGCACCTTGCCGAGCACTATATTCGCCTCTTTGAAAAGATATTAACGACACATGGCGCGGGTTTGGCCGTAGACTGTTTCGGCCTTGGTACCTCGGGCTTTAGCTATTTGGCGAGCTTACCCCTTCGCTATTTGAAAGTGGATCATAGCTTTAGCCACAATATTCACACGACTCAAGATAATCAGTTTTACATCAAAGCACTAGTTCATCTGGCGGAAACACGCTCCCTGCCTGTTATTGCAGTAGGTGTTGAATCACAGGCCGACTGGGATAGCTTGATTAGTCTGGGTATAGCGGGTGGCCAGGGTTATTTGTTGAGTCGCCCGCAAGTTATTCACCAGTTGAGCTAAAGCACGATATAATTCGCGCC